>CADBSW010000017.1 GCA_902797505.1 uncultured Prevotellaceae bacterium
CTTGTCGTTGTTCTCCAGACGCCACTTCAAGGTACGGAGGTGGAACTCACCCTGACCATGAACGATCACCTGCTTCAATTCCTTAGACTGCTCAACAACCCATGTTGGATCCTCCTGACGCATTCTCTGCAGGGCAGCCATCATCTTCTCAGTCTCACTCTCGTTGACAGCCTTCACGGCACGTGAATACTTAGAGTTCGGGAACTTGATGAAGTCGTAGGTATATTCGCAATCCTTTCCGTTCAGGGCATTACCGGTCTTCACGTCCTTCAACTTCACGGTACAACCGATATCACCAGCGCAGAGCTTATCTACCGGCTGACGGTTGGCACCTGAACAAACATATAATGTACCTAAGCGCTCCTTGGAGCCACGGTTGGTATTCGTAAGATCATCACCGGCAGCAACAGTACCGTTCATCACCTTGAAATAAGAAACCTCACCGATATGCGGCTCCATACCTGTCTTGAAGAAGAACAGAGAAGTAGGACCGTTAGAATCAAGAGCTACCTCCTCACCATTGGTATTCTTCACCTTTGGCATGTCGCTAACGAAAGGAACCACATTACCCAAGAACTCCATCAGACGGCGAACACCCATGCTACGGCCACCGCATACACATAATACCGGGAACATTGAACGGGCAATAAGACCCTTGCGGATACCCTCGCGGATTTCATCCTCTGAGAGATTCTCATCCTCGAAGAACTTCTCCATCAAGGTCTCATCATTCTCAGCAGCAGCCTCGATCAGAGCGGCATGCAGTTCCTGAGCCTTATCCATCTCTTCTGCAGGAATGTCCTCAATAATAGGAGCACCACCCTCGGGCTTCCAACTATATTTCTTCATCAACAGCAGGTCGATAACGGCATTGAAGCCAGGACCTGTAGCGATTGGATACTGTACCTGAACACACTTTGATCCATAGGTCTCACGCAACTGACCCATCACGGTGTCAAAGTCACAGTGCTCACGATCCAACTGGTTGACAGCAAAGATAACCGGCTTATTCAGTTTTTCTGTATAACGGAAGATATTCTGTGTTCCTACCTCAGGACCATACTGTCCGTTAACGAGGATCAATGCCTGGTCAGTAACGTTAAGAGCGGTGATGGCACCACCCACGAAGTCGTCTGATCCCGGACAATCGATGATATTCAACTTCTTATTATTCCATTCTACGTTGAAGACCGTTGAGAATACGCTATAGCCATACTCCTGCTCTACAGGGAAATAGTCACTGACGGTATTCTTACCTTCTACGGTACCACGGCGCTTGATAGCACCACTTTCAAATAACATACTCTCGGCAAGGGTTGTCTTGCCGCTTCCCGCACTGCCAACCAAGGCAATGTTTTTGATTTCACCAGTCTGATAAACTTTCATTATTATAAGATTAAAATTATATTATATTTTGGGCTACTAAGGTACACAATTAAAATTGAAAACCAAAAAAATTCCTAAAAATCAATTTGTTTTTTAAAACATATTAGTAAATTTGCACATATTTATCACCGATTATCGGTAAACACACGATGTAAAGAAATGGCAGGTCTGTATATTCATATTCCTTTTTGCAAAAGCAGATGTATCTACTGCGGGTTCTATTCCACAATAGAGGAATCGACAATACCCCAATATGTAGATGCTCTTTGCAGGGAGATGGAACTGAGACCTTCACCTTATATATTTAATACGGTATATTTCGGGGGCGGCACTCCCTCACGCCTGTCTATACCCTTTCTCAAACAAATCTTCAACAAGATACAATCTTTGTATACCGTCAGTGACGATGCCGAGATCACCTTGGAATGCAACCCTGATGACATCACAGAGGATTTTGCCCAATCGCTGAGCGAATTGCTAGTCAATAGGATCAGCATGGGGGCACAGACCTTCGACAACCAAAGGTTAGCTTTCCTACGCAGAAGACATACGGCCGAACAGGTAAAGACGGCTGTGGAAAGACTTCGTCATGCCGGTATCCGCAACATCAGCATTGATCTGATATACGGTTTTCCACAAGAGACGCTCCAGGAATGGGATCAAGACATCCGACAAGTTCTGCAAATGGATGTGGAGCATATCTCTGCCTACTGTCTTTCTGTAGAAGAGGGAACGGCACTGCATCAACTGACGATGCAAGGGAAGGTCCAACCGGCCGATGAAGAGGCATGTCTGGCGATGTATTATCACCTCATCGACCAACTCAAAGATGCAGGCTATACCCATTACGAGATCAGTAATTTTGCCAAGCCGGGATACCACTCGCGACATAACAGCAGTTATTGGGACGGCACACCCTACTGGGGAATAGGTGCTGCGGCACATTCATACGACATACAGACCCGGCACTGGAATGTAGCCGATCTGCACACCTACATCCGACAGTTGAAAGACGGAACCCTTCCTGTTGAGGAACGTGAAGTCATCGACATGCCCACCCGCTACAACGATTATGTCATGACATCACTGCGCACCCAGCATGGCATTGACCTTACGTATATACATCAGCAATTCCCTCAACAGTATTCCGACTACCTGCAGCAGCAGGCAGAGAGACATCTTCAGTGTCATTTGTTGGAAAAAGACGATCATCACCTCAGACTGACCAAAGAGGCACTTTTTATCAGCGATTCCATCATTAGTGACCTTTTTTATGCCTAAAAAAAGAAAAAATCGTATTCAATTCGAATTTTTTGGGGGCAAAACGAAAACTGTTTCAATATTTTTGTTTATATTTGGGGCTGAATTTTAAAATATTGCTAATAATCATAATCAAATAACTTAAATCTTTTAATAATCTATGTCAGCTTTAATTTCAGTAATTCCTATTGTACTGCTCATCGTCCTGATGATGGGTTTCAAAGTATCAGGCTACAAGAGTGCAATCATCACCCTCGTCGTAACCATTCTCCTGGCGCTGTTCGCAGCGCCCGCCATGGGAATCCTTCCGGAGAAGTTTGAAGGCGTATCTATCTACGGCATCACCCTCTGGTCGGTCATCGAAGGTTTCTTGAAGGCATGTTTCCCCATTATCCTGATCATCATCTGTGCGATCTTCAGTTACAACATCCTCTGTGAGACAAAAGAGATCGACACGATCAAGACACAGTTTATCCAGATGACCTCAGACAAGGGTCTGCTCGTATTGCTCCTCACCTGGGGTCTCGGTGGTGTACTTGAGGGTATGGCCGGCTTCGGAACAGCTGTGGCTATCCCTGCCGCTATCTTGATCGGATTAGGTTTCAAACCGATGTTCTCTGCCGTTATCTGTCTGGTGGCAAACACCGTGGCTGTAGGATTCGGTGCTGTAGGACTTCCCGCTACAACCCTTGCCAATCAAGTGGCAGCCGAGGGAGTTGCCTCTCCCGAGATGCTTTGTGAGGTAGCTACCTTCATCATCGTACAACTCTCACTGATGTTCTTCATCACCCCGTTCATCATCCTGATGATGACCGACCGTAAGAAGATCGTGAAGAACATCACTTTGGCATTGTTCGTAGGTACCTTCTCTATCATCGTGCAATTCTGCTGTGCTCACTTTATAGGCCCGGAGACACCGGCTATCCTCGGTTCTGTAGCAGCGATCATCGCTATGTTGATCTACAACAAACTGTTCATCCGTGATGAGAACCCCAGTGATGAGGTAAAGGTAGAGAAGAAGAAGTTCGGCACGAAGAAGACCCTCAAGGCTTGGAGTGTCTATGGACTCATTATCTTCTTCATCCTGATCTCCAGCAAGATCGTTCCTTCTATCAACTCAGCCCTGAACAGCACACTCGTGACACAGTTCAGCATACCAGTCATCGGCAACACCTTTAAGTTCGGTTGGCTCTCCAATGCCGGTCTGATGATCTTCCTCGGTGCCGTTATCGGTGGATTGATTCAAGGATTGAGTTTCGGTCAACTGATGAAGCTTTTGGCCAAGACCACCATCAACCTGCAGAAGACCGTCGTTACCATCTGCTGCTTGGTAGCTATGGCTATGCTGATGAACAATACCGGTATGACCAACGATATCGCTAAGGGTCTTGTAGCCCTCACAGGTGCAGCCTTCCCATTCTTCGCACCGCTTATCGGTTCTATCGGAACCTTCGTTACCGGAAGTGCTACCAATGCGAACATCCTCTTCGGTAAGTTGCAGGCTACTGCTGCCAGCGACCTCGGATTAGTCAACCAGTCAACCTTCTTCGGTGTACCTGGAAATGAGACCAACTGGCTCGCCGCTGCCAACTGTGCCGGTTCTGAGGGTGGTAAACTGCTGTCACCGCAATCTATCGCCATTGCTACTGCCGCCTGCGATATGGAGGGACAGGATGGTGAGATCATGCGTAAGACCATGCCGTTCGCTATCTTCTGGATTCTGATGAACGGTCTGATGGTTTACCTCGGATTGATGCTGTAATAACGTTACTCATATACAGAATGAGGATGTGCCGTAGAAAGCACATCCTCATTTCTTTTGGTGTGGTAGCTATTGACGTAATGAGGGTCTGGCATGCAATTCGGCAACAGGCACTTGTTCATTCGGGGACAGACTACTCATTCGGGGATAGACTCTTGTTCATTCAAGGATAGGCTCTTGTTCTTTCGGGGACAGGCTCACGCAGGGTGCCTGTCCCCGCCTTTATATATCAAATGACTTTTAAAAATGAGAAATGAGGGAAAAACCAAAGAATGACGAGAGTCCGGAGGCTCCGGACTGTGAGTCCAAGTACTCCGGACTCTATCGGATTAGTACTATCTCTTTATTGTTTTCTGATAATGTGTATCCCGAATCAGGGTATTCGAGTATCACTCAAAAGGATCATTTCAGCTCCTACCCGCTTTGATTCTGCAGCTAAATTAATGTCTTCTATCTCCTTCCATCTCCCTTTACCTCTAAGGCAAGCGGAGCATGCGAACTTTTTTGGCTTAAAATTGCATTTGCCTTCATAATCCGCATAAGACATTAATAATCAACAGATTGCACGTATGAAGGCAAAACATTTGCCTTCATAGGCCTTCATAATACCAAAACAAGTTGTTTTGCTTTAGATAAAGTAACCTTTCTCATGGGATTTTATCACCTTTTCCAGACCAAAACAAGTTGTTTTGGTCACAAGATAATGATTACTGCATGCGATAATGACGACTTTCATGTAATATGTTAATCCATCTGCATGTATGCAATTGTTATACCTTATCTACACAAAAATGCAGCGGAAACCAGGGAAAAAACATGAAATTATGAAGGCAAAAACTTTGCCTTCATAATTGTAACATATTTATTGGCAGCTTGTTATGTCAGAAATGAAGGCAAAACTGATTTACCTTTTCTTCTTCCTCAGTTTATCGATGGCATCCTCCAGACTCTCTGTGGGCTCGATGATATTATAGTCGGCCCAGAAGTCGGGATCCTCGAAGAACTCCACCTTATCAAAGAAGGAGTCGCGCTGGTAGAACGAATTACGTCCCTTGATCGGAATGATATTCTCCTCCTTGCGATCGGTGACCACCAGTTCGCTCACTGCCGTGAAGCTGGTGGCGAAGAGACGCTTCTTCCAGTCGCAGTTGAAGCGGAAGACATTCTTCACATAACTGATACGCGAGAACACACCATCATACTTGAAGTTTACTAAGATGGTCATCTCGCGCGGACGGAACTTCACACCTGCCGGTTTACTCACCAGTATCATATTGGTGGCCTTCTCCTTATCACGCATATCCAACGACAGTTCTGCCCGGGTAAACGCCAGTGTCTCCCAGTCGATATAGAATGTGCCGTAATATAAAGCGTATGGCGCCACATAACGGGGATCCAAGCGGATAACGTAATGGGGGCGCTCGGCGATGAACACAGGATCCTCCATGATAAAGTCGTAATGGGTGAGATCCTCGGCATTCAGTATAAGGTCGGTGTTCTTCACGAAGTCAAGATAGATAGCAGAAGTTGGTCCGCCCATGATCTTTACGCCTAAGGTGTCACGATGACTCGGACTGAGCAGTCGTCGCCCTTTGTCGATAGCCACCTTATCGCTTCTTGGCAACATTCGGTAAGATGTCTTATACAGACTGGCCACAGCCTCCGCGATGTAGATATAGCGCTGACGTTTCTGCACCGTCTCGCGATAGAATGTCGTAAAGAGATCGGGCTTCGTGCTATAGTTCTCTGGAATTTTATCCAATGCCTCATAGAAGATTTTCTTGGGGTCGCCCGACTTCACCACGACATCACTGAGCACAATAGAATTAGATTGCAACCGGATGCGCATATTGGCAGTCTTTCCTGAGATCACGGGGATGCGTCGTGACTTATACCCGATATGTGAGATGACAATAAATGCCGGCTGCTCGGGTGTCTTCAACGTGAAGAAACCATCGTCGTTGGTCACCACAGAGATATTCGTGGAATCAGCCATGACATTCACGTGTGACAGGGGGACACCATGCGTATCGGTGACGATGCCGCTCACCACACTTGTAAGGTCTGTCTCCTTATCCTGAGCAAAGAGACAGGCACTACTGCATAGCAATAGCAGACAAGTAAATATTCTCCTAATCATTGTTTCCACCTTTCAAATACTTATTTGTTGACAAATATAATAAAAAATATATGAAATTGCAAAGAAAAATATACAAAAAAAAGAATGAAGAAGAAATCTTTTCCTTCTCCATTCCTTTTATAATCAATGATCTCGCTTAAAAGTGGATATTCACATCGATACCCATCTGGAAAGGATTGCCTTGCTGTGCGAAATATAATTTTGTACCAGTAGCAGCACTATCAAAAGCAAAGGTGTTATACTTGCTGTCTGTAAGATTACGTCCCCAGAGATTGATATTCACGTTTCCGCAATCCAAGGCAGCATGGGCACCCAGCACAGCATAGAGTTTCTGACTGTAGGTGTTGGCCTCATCCCAATAAGTCTTTCCCATCGCATGCAGGTTAACGCCTAAGGTCAGTGCCTTTACCGTGCCACCCAGATCGATACGGTAGTCGGCCACACCACTGAAGGTATGCATTGGCACAAACGGCACTTTATTATCTTTATAACTGATCAACTGTCCGTCGATGGTGTCATTATACTCCTTGAAAGTGGCGTGAGTGATACCGTAGTTGACTGCCCATGAGAGATGGTTGTCGAGGTTCTTTCCACGAAGTGACATCTCGATACCACAACTGTAACTCTTTCCGGCGTTCACCATCATTCTTCCGAAACCATAGGTACCGGCAAAGACCGACAGTTGCTGATTACGTATCTGCATATAATAAGCAGCGAGATCGAGTTGCAGTTGGTTATTGAAAAGATTCAGATGCGTACCTACCTCGTAGTTCCAACTGGTCTCCGGCTTATAGGCGATGGTCTCACGGATATTGTCGTATGCCTGTTCATCATGCTCTATCACAAGCTCACCACGTGCTGCCTGTGCGGAACTCTGTAACTCTGTCTGCAGGATATCGCTGAACATCTGGAAGTTGAAGCCACCTGCACGGTATCCCTTAGTCACGGTAGCATAGATATTACTGCCACCATTGAGTTTATAGGTAAGTCCGAACTTCGGCAACAACTGATCGAAATGACTGTTTTCCTCATGATTCAACATTGAAGAAACCGATGCATCCACATGTACGCCCATCACATCCTCTGATAAGGTAGCTAAGGCTGATGTCTTGTAATCAATAGCGGTATAGCTATAGTCATATCGCAAACCGATCATCGCTGTGAGTCGCTCGGTGATATCGAAATCACTCTGATGGAACACGGCAAGGTTAGTCATCGGCGTACGGAAGAGTCCTGGGATGGTAGCCACCTGCATATCGATATTACAGCCACCAGCACGTGCGATCAGTGCCGCAGCGGCAGTCTCACCCATACGGGCAGCCATCGACTTGAGCATACCATAGTAGGCATAGTCAGTGATGGTCTTCGAGAGGAAAGCGTTCATCTCCGGATCAAAGTAAACGGGTGCCTCGGTCTTCATCTTCTGGAATGCTCCGTAAGCACCTAACGTCCAGTGCCAACGTGACGGACGAGTGCCTTTAAAGACAAGCTCGTGGGTAGTGGCATTCTGGAACTGTCGCTCTTCCATGTGCATATAATCCTGTGGCAGGTAATCAATATCCATCAGCATATAGTCCTTGAGATATTGGTAGCTTGCCGTATAGTTAACATCAAAGGCATTAGCCCGGTAAGTAGTGCTCAGGGCTGTATTGAAGATATTACGACGATAGTTTCCCTGGCGGTTGGTTGAGGGATCATCTACAGTATTATCTTCTATATTCAACTGTCCATAAGGGAATCCATTCTGTCGTACATACTGATAATCAGCTATGTAGTCGAAGGTCAGACGGTCGGTGGGCTGATAGACAAGACGGAACTTTCCTCCTGCCTCATTGATACGATCGGCCTTATCACCGGTAGTCTTGTTGGTGAAGAACCCGTTCTGTCCGTTATAGAATCCAGAGAGTGAGAATGCCACCTGGTCGTTCACCTTATTATAATGGGCCATCTCGATATTACGATAGAAGGCTGTTCCTATGCCAAGGTTCACATCTGTTCCCTGATAGGACATAGGGTTGCGGGAATACATACGCACCAGTCCTCCCTCTGTATTCTGTCCGTAGAGTGTACCCTGCGGACCACGCAGCACATCGACACGGTCGAGCTGATAGGTATGAACATTAAAAGCACTCTTAGATACAATTGGCATACCATCGATATACATACCCACAGATGGGTTGTTTATACGTGCACCAATACCACGGATATACATGGAAGAAGTAAAACGACTGCCATATTCCGGCATGACGAATGATGGTGTATAGTTGCTCAGTTCACGCAGATCCCTGATCCCCAACTGCTTCATCTCATCTTGCGAGAACATCGAACTACTAAGTGCCTGTTGTCTTAATCGGAAAGACTCCTTCGGCTGTGACACCACGATCACCTCATCGAGATCGTACACCCTCGATGTGTCACCTTCAATAAATTCGTTGATACCATCTGCCTGCACCTGTAGAGAGAGACAAGCCATTACACCTGCTATTACAAATAGTTTTTTCTTCATTATAATAAAAAATTTTTGCAAAGGTAAGAATAATGTGCTGGTTGTGCAATCCTTATTTCTATGGATTTTAAAATATTATAGCGGTTATTGATTTACTGTTCCACAGTGTGGGCAGCGCCCTTTCTTGGTAAGCATGGCTCCACAGTTGCCACAGATATACTGACAGTGGGAATGTTTACGATAGGAAGTCAGGGCATAATAGATGTAGAGCAACAACAACGGATAACCTATATAATATAATGTGGTGACACTAAACACGATATAGTTAAAGGCACACACAGCTCCCAATCCACAAAGATACAATACAGCCTCACTCAGTGACAACTGGTGTAATACCACATCCACACAGGCAATGGCTAAGATCAGCATAAACCACACCGTTACCAAGAAGATAGACAATATCAATGGCACACTGAAAGGATTCAGTGTAGGATGATAATAGAAATGACGCCACATCTCGGGGGCGAACAACTGTATGCTGGCATAGAGTGTGGCAGCACAAGCGATAGAGATAGCCATCAGGGTGGGATATATAGAATGGATATCATTGAAATGAACGATCTTAGCGTTTCTCTTCAGGATGATATGCATCAGATAGGCTATCGCTATAAGACTGATGATCACCAGGAAGAAGAGCAGGTGACGATCAGAGAAGGTTGAGATAAACTGTGATATAGGATCATCAGGAACAACGCTTGGCAAGAGTTCCGACTCGTGTATCCATCCGAAGGTCAACTGATCGCGTGCCACCTGCACCCACACTGAGTCGATGGTATCGTTAGGTAGGATACGGATATCGGCAACGACCAACGGATCGTGCCGGTAGACGGCGAATGTATCGGTAGACATCATGCTCACGGCCTCCTCAGGTTGTTGACGCAGGAGCATGATAGAGTCTCTCTTTACCACGAAATTATAATTCTCGGTGTAGTGATGCTGGGAGTAGAAAGACAGGGAGTCTTTCACCCGTTCCATATAGGCAGAGTCATAACCGGTTGCTGCCGTCTGGGGATTGGTGGCCGACAGCGCGTCATGATCTTTCTTCTGATGATAGCATCCTGTTAACAGTAGCGCACAGAAGAAGCAAACGCACAACCTACGGAACAAGAGCATACACTTACTCATCATCGGCAATTATATTCATTTGACAATCACTACACTGGAACTGCAGACGGAATCGTCTGCCATTAGACAACACCAGGCTCCATGGCTCTTTCCATGGCAAGCGCTGTCCTCCCCTCTTCTCGCATCCCCCAAGGGCATATCTCAGACAGTGTTTACACTGCATCACCATCGGGTTTCTCGTCTTGCTGATCTCGAAGGCATCCGTAATCGTTTTTAATCCCTGACGGACATAGAACATCCTGGCGGCATCATTAGCGATGTTATACATGTAGGGATAACGATCATAATTACTGTCATGCCAAGACAATTCCTTGTCGGTATGATCACTGACAACTGCTTTGGGACGAATGGTCTTCTCTGCCGACTGCTCTTCCATTGCAGCGACCAGTTGTCTACGCATATCAGCCAACTTACTCGAGGGGATAAAGATATTGAAAGGATCGGGTGAGAAACGCACCTCTTCACAAACATAAGGCGTGTCACCAAGTTTGGTCAATTGACGGATGATATTCTCCCGCTGGGGTTTCTCTGCCTGCATCTTCTCCATCTGAAATGTCACATGACATTGTTCTGCAGAAAGCATGAATCCGTCGGCTGTCTCTTCCAAAGTCATCACCACAGGGATCTTCCTGACAGCAGTGCGCTGCGCCATCTGCTTCTCGAAAACCTGATCGTTATTACGATAGAGGATCTTTCCCGGTTGCAGACTGACAGGCATCTTCAAAGGGAACAAGCGGTTGCCCTCAACCTTGTTCACACGGAAACCTTCCAACTCACCACGGTCATTGATAAAACAGAGTCCGTCGCCATTAGCAAAAGAAGCGGTTCCAGCCACCGTAAAAGTATTCCTGCGTATCTCTTTTACCTTCCCTACATACTCACCGATAGCCTTTGGCGTATCGGGAGAGAAGATATCATTCTTCCTGCCATGAAGGAAATAATCGGTATATCCTCTGTTAAAAGATTTCTTCAGGTCGGGAGTAAAGGTATAAGTACAGTGCCCCTTGGAAGCACGTACGTAACGGTCGGGCATCCTACGGATCAACTGGTTCAGCCGTTCACTATAGGCCGCAGTGACATTCTTGACATAGGTGATATCCTTCAACCGGCCTTCTATCTTGAAAGAGGTGACGCCGGCCTTGAGCAAATCCTCCAAGGCATCGATGCGACACATATCTTTCAACGACAGCAAGTGCTTGTCGGCAACAATCGTTTGTCCGTTGGCATCCTGCAAGTCGAACTTCATCCTGCAGAACTGCGCGCAGTTGCCACGATTGGCACTACGTGAGAAACAATACTCAGAAGCATAGCAGATACCGGAATAGCTGACACACAATGCACCATGGACGAAAACCTCTAACTCCACCTCGGGTACCGCCTGATGGATAGCTGCTATCTCTGCGACAGACAACTCACGGGCAAGCACTACCCTACGGAAACCTAATGAGGCGAGCCACCGCACCTTCTCCACCGTACGGTTGTCTGTCTGCGTACTGGCATGCAGGGTTATGGAAGGATGGAGGGATAACAATCCCATATCCTGAACGAGAATAGCATCGACACCTATCGTCTGCAGTTGTTCCAACAGCTGTGTGGTCTGTTCCCATTCCTCATCATAAATGATCGTATTGACCGTGACATATACCTTCGCACCATACAGATGTGCATAGGAACACAGTTTTGAGATATCCTCAATAGAATTGCCGGCAGCCACCCTTGCGCCAAATGCCTGGGCACCAATATACACGGCATCAGCACCATGGTCGATGGCGGCAATGCCTGATTCCAGATTCTTGGCCGGTGCCAGCAGTTCTATAGGACGTCTCATATCTTACTCAATCTTACTGATATCGTATGGTGTTGTCTGATAAACATAATAGTTGATCCAGTTCTGGAAGAAGAGGTTTGCGTGAGCACGCCAGATCACCTTTGGTCCCTGTGCAGGATCGTCATGACGATAATAGTTCTTGGGGAGTTCCACATCATCTCTTTTCTCAAAGTCACGCTTGTATTCAGAGTCGAGCGTGTTAGGAGCATACTCCAGATGACCGGTGACAAAGAACTCACGACCTCCGCGTGCCAGTACCATACTGACACCGCTCTCCTCTCCCTCAGCAATGATCGTCAGTCGATTATCCTTGAGGATATCCTCACGATGAATCTCAGTATGTCTGCTATGCGGCATATAGAAGGTATCGTCAAAGCCACGGAAAATAGGAAGGTGCTCTGGGGTAATCTGCTGTTCGAAGATGCCAAACTTCTTTTTCTCTAAAGGATACTTGGGAATGCCATAATAATAATACAGACCAGCCTGTGCCGCCCAACAGATATAGAGCGTGCTGTGCACATGGTTACGGGCCCAGTCGAAGATCTCCTTCATCTCATCCCAATAGGTCACCTCCTCAAAATCATACTGTTCAACGGGTGCACCAGTGATGATCATCCCGTCGAACTTCTGATTCTTCAATGACTCAAAATCCTTATAGAACATCATCATATGTTCGATAGGGGTATTCTTAGGCGTATGACTCTTCAGTTTCATGAAGGTGATATCCATCTGCAAGGGAGTATTCGACAGCAGACGGATCAAGTCCGTCTCTGTCGTAATCTTCAGGGGCATCAGGTTGAGGATGACAATCTTCAACGGACGAATATCTTGCGTATGCGCCCTGCTGTCATCCATAACGAAGATATTCTCGTGTTTGAGGATATCAATCGCAGGCAGTCGGTCAGGTATTCTTAATGGCATCTGATCAGTAACTTTTTACCAGAGATCAAGTCGTTCACTCTTCGGGATAAACATCTTATCCCCTTCTTTCACACCGAAGGCATCATACCACATGTCGATATGAGGCAGTGCTCCATTGACACGCCACATTCCGAGAGCATGAGGATCACTCTTCGTACGGTTACGGATCTCCTTCTCTGTGATGTTCTGTCCCCAAACACCGGCATAGGCCAGGAAGAAACGCTGATCACCGGTAAAACCGTCGATAACAGGAAGTGTCTTTCCCTTCTGAGCACGTTTATAAGCGTTGAAAGCAACCTGCAGACCTCCATGATCGGCGAGGTTCTCACCTAAGGTAAACTTTCCGTTGGCATTCAGGTCGGGCAACACCTTGATGTTTGAGAAGAAGGCGGCATACTGATCGGCACGCTTGTTAAAGTTCTCTCCGTCAGAGGCTGTCCACCAGTCAACCATATTACCTACCTTATCATAATGACGACCCTGATCATCGAAACCGTGAGTCATCTCATGACCGATTACCACACCGATAGCGCCATAGTTGAAGGCATCGTCGGCAGTAGGATCAAAGAACGGTCTCTGCAGGATACCGGCTGGGAAGCAGATCTCATTGGTAGTAGGATTATAATAAGCATTCACTGTCTGTGGAGTCATGAACCACTCATCCTTGTCAACCGGTTTACCGGCTGTCTCCTCAATACGCTGGGCTGTCCTAAAGCTATCTGCCACAAGGATATTCTCAAAGAGACTCTTCTTGGGGTCTATCGTTAACTTAGAAAGGTCCTTCCACTTATCAGGATAACCGATCTTCACATAGAAAGAACTCAGTTTGTCAAGGGCAGCCTGCTTCGTGGTATCACTCATCCATGTCTGTGCCTTGATGCGCTCCTCCAAAGACAACTGCAAGTTCTTCACCAATGTCTTCATCCTCTCCTTGGAAGATGCGGGGAAATAGCGCTCTGAATAAATCTTACCGAGAGCCTCTCCCATCTGTCCTTCTACCAGGTTAGTGGCGCGTTTCCAGATAGGATAGTCCTCCTGACGGCCACGTAATGTCTTACCGAAGAAATCAAAGTTGGCAGCCTCAATATCCTCTGTCAGGTAACTGGCAGAACCTTGGATCACGCTCCACTCCAGATAAGCACGGTAATCAGAAGGGATGATATTGGCCAGCACCTCTTCGAGTCCTTTCATGAAATCAGGTTGTCCTACGACCATCTCTTCGTAATACTCACGGGGAACACCCAGCACATCCATCTGCTGAATCAAACGCACATGAGGATAGTTCTTAACGAAGTCCTTCAGCGTCATCTTGTTATAGTTAGCCTCAACATCACGCAGTTCTGTACGACTCTTGCTGACTCTTGCCAGGGCAGTCTCAATACTCATGATGCTCTCCATCTTCTTTTTGGCAATCTCTTCGTTGAAGCCATACATCTGGAACATACGAACGATGTGGGCCTTGTAAGCATCACGTATCTGCTTGGTAGCGGCATCATTATCCAGATAATATTCTTTCTGACCTAAGGTTATACCACCCTGGTTGACATTCAGGATATTCTGTGTACTATTCTTCTCGTCGGCACCAAAGCCAGCACGCATAAACTGCTGATCACCATATTTCAACAAATGCTTCTGTATTTCAAAGAGATCATCATTGGTAGAAGCCTGGGCAAGTTGTTTCAACAACGGCTTTACAGGTGCCAGTCCCTCTTTGTTACGACGCTTCATATCCAGCGCCAACTTATAGAGGTCGCTGAGTTTCTGCTCGGTAGTACCTGTCTCATACTTACCTTTCTGCAACTCTGTGAGGATCGTATTGATACGCTTACTGTTGTCTTCCTGCAACTGGTCAAAACTTCCGAAACGAGAATAAGCAGCAGGCAGAGGATTCTTTTTCATCCATCCACCACAGGCAAACTCGTAGAAATCATCACCCGGACGTACCTGTTGATTGAAGTTGGTGACATCAAGTCCCGACTGTAATTGTGCCTGAACCTCTGCAAAGGCAGGCAGCATGAGCATACATGCCATGATTGTCTTCATTTTCATTGTTTCTATATTTTATATTTGTATTCTATAGTTTTATCTCCTCAAGTTCCTCGGACAACTGTTCCCAGCGTGCGGTCTCTTGGTCGATAACTTTCTTTATACTGGTATATTCTGTTACGATCGTCATGTCGCTGGCACCCTCGGGAGTACAGAGGATGGAATCCAATTCACGGATCCTTTCCTCCAGCGAACTGATCTTATCCTCTACCTCAGCAATGCTGCGCTCCAACCGACGAACCTTCTTCTGTTGTTCCTTACGATCGAGATAGTTTTGTTTATTATCTGAGATAACAACCTTGACCGGTTCTTTTCTTTCCTCTTGTCGTACACCTAACTGATCCAACGAAGCAATCTGTCGATGCTGTAAGAAATCATAGATACCTCCCAGATGTTCTCTTACCCTACCGTCACCGAACTCGTACACCTTAGTCACCAGTCCATCCAGGAACTCACGGTCATGGCTCACGATAATGGCTGTTCCATCGAAAGCTTTTATAGCTTCCTTCAAGACATCCTTCGACACCATATCAAGATGGTTGGTGGGCTCATCGAGAATAAGCAGGTTTACAGGTTCTAACAACAGCAGGATCATAGCAAGTCGGCTACGCTCACCACCACTGAGCACCTTTACTTTCTTTTCCGACTCCTCGCCGCCAAACATAAAGGCGCCTAAGATATCATTGATACGCAACCGGTTCTCACCTGTGGCTACACGATCGATCGTCTCATAAACGGTCAGTTTCTCATCCAACAGTTGTGCCTGATTCTGGGCAAAGTAACCTATCTGCACATTATGACCAACCTTCAGATGACCCGTATACGGAATCTCATTCATGATACATTTCACTAATGTGGATTTACCCTCACCGTTCTTGCCCACAAAAGCTACTTTCTCGCCCCTGCGGATTGTCATCGTGACATGATCAAAGACTGTATGGGATCCATAGTCTTTACGCACCTCATCACAGATAACAGGGAAATCGCCACTTCTCAGACAGGGAGGGAATTTCAGATGCATATGGGCATTGTCTACCTCGTCGATCTCAATAGGGACCATCTTCTCCAACTGTCGTATACGCTGTTGTACCTGCACAGCCTTTGTTGCCTGATAACGGAATCGCTCAATGAAGGCTTTCGACTCAGCAATCTCCCGCTGTTGGTTCTCGTAGGCACGCAACTGCTGTTCACGGCGTTCCTTACGAAGCACGACGTATTCATCGTATTTCACCTTATAGTCGATCACCTTACCACAACTGATCTCCAAGGTGCGGTTGCACACATTATTAATAAAAGCGCGGTCGTGACTGACCAGCACCACAGCATTGGCGCTTTGTGCCAAAAACTGCTCCAACCATTGTATACTGTCGATATCAAGATGGTTCGTAGGCTCATCCAGCAACAGTACCTCTGGTTTCTGCAGAAGGATCTTTGCCAACTCTATACGCATGCGCCAACCACCACTGAACTCAGAAGTGAGACGATCAAAATCAGTACGCTTAAAGCCCAGTCCTAACAACGTGCGCTCTATCTCTGCCTCATAGTTATCAGAGCCCAACAACTGGTAATGCTCCTGTTCCTCGGTATACCGCTGAACCAACTGCAGGTATTCCTCACTCTCATAATCAGTACGTTCGGCCAACTCCCTACCCAACTGATCAAGATGTTCTTTCATACGGGTGGTATTGGCAAAGGCCTTGAGAACCTCACTCCTCACGGTCGTGTGATCTTCCACCAACATAATCTGTGGGAGATAGCCTATAGTCGTCTCGTTGGGTATGGCAACAACACCGGCAGTGGGTTTCTGCTTACCACAAAGTATGCGCAACATGGTTGTCTTACCTGCTCCGTTCTTGCCAACCAATGCGATGCGGTCTCTGTCGTTGATGACAAAACTGGCATCTTGAAACAATGGTTTTATACCAAACTCAACTTTTAGTCCTTCTACTGATATCATGATGGTTGCAAAATTACACTAAAATACACATACGGCAAAATAAATTAATTTATTTTTACTCTTGTTTCCCTTGCGTAAATTTGTTCATATCAAAAGAAAAAACTACTTTTGCCTTGTCATAGATCAGAAAAACAAGAACATGAATATATTTACAAAAAGAATAGCAGCGGCATTGGGCTTACCTGAAAGGGGAGTAGAGAACACACTACAGTTATTGTCTGAGGGGTGTACCATCCCCTTTATCGCCAGATACAGAAAAGAAAAGACAGGTGGTCTTGACGAGGTTAAGATAGCACAGATAGCCGACATGCATGAGAAACTGCAGGAATTGGCCAAACGCAAGGAAACGATCATCAAGACTATCACCGAACAGGGGAAGATGACTCCGGCCTTGCTCCAACAGATTAACGACTGTTGGGTATCTACAACACTGGAGGATCTCTATCTGCCCTATCGTCCGAAGAGACACACCCGAGCACAGGTGGCGCGAGAGAGAGGACTGGAACCGCTCGCGGATATCATCATGCTGCAACGTGAGTCGCGCCTGGATCAAGTAGCTCTACGCTATGTAAAAGGCGAAATAAAGGATATTGACATGGCCATAAAAGGGGCGCAGGATATCATCGCAGAGAGAATCAGTGAAGAAGATCGCGTAAGAAACATTGTACGACAGTCTTTCCAGCGTAATGCCACTATCAGCAGTAAGGTGGTTAAGGCAAAACAAGACTCTGATGAAGCCGCGAAATATCGTGACTATTTCAATTGTTCTGAACCATTGAAGAGATGTTCCTGTCACCGACTGTTAGCGATGCGTCGCGGAGAGAAAGAAGGTATTCTAAAGGTAGCTATCAGCACCAATGATGAGTTCTGCATCAACAAGATCAGCAGACAATATGTCAAAGGCTATGGCAAATGTCAGTCGCTCATCTACGAGGCGATAGAAGATGGATATAAGCGTCTGTTGGAACCATCGATAGAAACGGAATTTTCCGCACTCAGTAAAGAGAAAGCCGACGATGAGGCAATCACCGTTTTTGTGGGAAACCTTCGTCAGTTATTACTATCAGCTCCTTTAGGACAAAAGCGTGTCATGGGCATCGACCCTGGCTTTCGCACAGGATGTAAAGTAGTATGCCTGAACGAACAAGGAGATTTACTTCACCACGAAGCGATATTCCCCCACCCGCCCGTCAACCACCGTATGCAAGCCACCATGCATGTGCAACAGTTGGTCAATGACTACAAGATTGAGGCCATCGCCATTGGTAATGGCACAGCGTCGAGGGAGACTTCGGCCTTTGTGAAAGATCTTTCCTTCGATCACCCCGTACAGACATTCGTCGTCAGTGAAGATGGTGCTTCTGTTTATTCAGCCTCGAAGATAGCACGTGAGGAGTTTCCTGATGAGGATGTGACGGTGAGAGGTGCGGTGAGTATCGGCAGACGACTGATGGACCCATTGGCAGAACTGGTAAAGATCGATCCGAAAAGTATCGGTGTAGGACAATATCAGCATGATGTTGATCAGACAAAACTGAAGAAGAGTCTTGATCAGACCGTGGAGAGTTGTGTCAATGCTGTAGGTGTCAATCTCAACACTGCATCGGAACATCTCTTGCAGTATATCAGTGGACTGGGACCTACTTTGGCAAAGAACATCGTTGACTACCGGAAGGAGCATGGGATGTTCACCGACCGCTCACAACTGAAGAAAGTACCGCGCCTGGGTCCTGCAGCCTTCCAGCAATGTGCCGGTTTCTTACGTATCCCCCATGGAGACAACCCACTCGACAATAGTGCCGTACACCCGGAACGCTATGCCTTGGTAGAGCAGATGGCACACGACAATCACTGTAAGGTGGCTGACCTGATTACCGACAAAGCAATGAGAGAACGGATTGATATCCACCACTATATCTCTGAGGATGTGGGACTCCCTACCCTTACGGATATTATGAATGAGTTGGAGAAACCTGGTCGTGATCCCCGTGATACCGTTGAGGCATTTGAGTTCGATCCGAATATTCACGAGGTGGATGATCTCGAAGAAGGAATGATTCTTCCAGGTATCATCACGAACATCACCAATTTCGGTGCTTTTGTTGACATTGGTGTGCATCAAGACGGACTGGTACATATCTCACAACTATGTAACAGATATGTGAAAGACCCCAATGAGGTGGTGCACCTACACCAGCATGTGCAGGTAAAAGTCGTAGAGGTAGACAGGAGAAGAAACCGTATCTCACTGTCGATGAAGTTCTGATGTAACATGGATTGTTAGAAAATGTCCATCATTCTCTATCCTTTATAAAATATTTTTAGTATCTTCGCAAACAGAATGCATATAGCTATAGCAGGAAATATCGGCAGCGGAAAGTCTACCCTGACAGAACTGCTTGCCAAACACTACGGATGGGAGCCTAAATACGAGGCTGTTGACTATAATCCGTATCTGGACGATTACTACAAGGATATCCCTCGGTGGTCGTTCAATCTCGAAGTGTATTTCCTCAAACAACGGTTTAAGGATCTTCTGGATATTGCGAAATCGAAGAAGACCATCATACAAGACCGCTCCATCTTCGAAGGGGTTTATGTCTTTACCGCCACCAACAAAGAGATGGGAAATCTGTCGGAGAGAGATTTCGATACTTATATGGAACTGTTCGAGTCGATGCTGACGATTGCAAAATTGCCCGATCTGATGATCTATCTCCGCTCGTCCGTACCACATCTGGTATCAAACATTCAAAAGAGGGGAAGAGACTACGAACAATCGATACAACTGGATTATCTCAAGAACCTCAACAACCGATACGAGGATTTTATCTTCAACAAATACAAAGGGAAGGTACTGGTGGTAGAGGTGGATGATATCGATTTCCTGCATAACCCGGAGGATTTTCGCAATATTATCGACAGGATCGATGCTCAGCTCTTCGGACTATTCAAAGAATAATTAAACATCTAAATATTATCATTATGCACATTGCAGTAGCTGGAAATATTGGTAGTGGGAAAACCACCCTGACAAGAATGCTATCCAAACGATACGGATGGATACCTCGCTATGAACCGGCAGACAACAACCCCTATCTGGCCGACTTCTATGCAGACATGCCCAGATGGTCGTTCAACCTACAGATTTATTTCCTTAATAAACGCTTTAAGGAAGTGGTGGAAATATCCAAGAGTAGTGATACGATCATCCAAGACCGCACGATCTTTGAGGATGCGAAGATCTTCGCCCCTAACCTGCACGAGATGGGAATGATGAGCGACAGAGACTTTGAGAACTATACCGATCTGTTCGATCTGATGATCTCACTGGTAAAACTGCCTGACCTAATGATTTACATTAAGTCCACGATTCCCAACCTGGTTTCTCAGATACAGAAAAGAGGCAGGGAGTTTGAGAAGTCGATCCGTATCGACTACCTTCAAGGACTCAACAACCGTTATGAGGAGTGGATCAGTAACTACAAAGGTCCATTAATGGTTATCGATGGTGACACCTGTAAGTTTGGCAACAATCCACACGACTTCCAGCAGATTACCGATATGATAGACGCACAACTATACGGTCTTTTCCCTTTGGAAAACAATACCTTATAGTGATTATCTATATAAGACTAAAGCCCTCAGAGTATACTCCGAGGGCTTTTTATAATGGCGTGGATCTTTGACTTATTATATACAAAGGTTCTGGACCACCTGTTACGACTAATAAGCAAAGTCCACGCCAAAGA
The DNA here is from genome assembly GCA_902797505.1 of uncultured Prevotellaceae bacterium. Lineage (GTDB taxonomy): Bacteria > Bacteroidota > Bacteroidia > Bacteroidales > Bacteroidaceae > Prevotella. Next base: position 20,684 of record CADBSW010000017.1, read on the forward strand.
GTCCGTTCTTCTTCGGGCGTGTTCAGCTTGCTAATCATCGTTGTAACCGAGAACTGTCCAGATTCCTATATAGACGATCTCCGCAATTGCTAAACTTGCAAAGATGCCGCATTTACACTATGACGGCATAAAAGTGTACAAATATAATTAAATTTCTCTTAAAATAAAAATTATTTCATGTTTTTTAAGAATTTTCCCTACTATAGGTAAAAAGATACGTCATTATTACGAAAAAAGCGGGTAGACACCTGTTGTATCTATCCGCTTTTATGATGGTTTGTCGTTTTTACTTTACCTTATCAACGATAGCCTTGAATGCCTGAGGATTGTTCATGGCTAAGTCGGCCAACACCTTGCGGTTGATCTCGATACCAGCCTTGTGCAGAGCACCCATCAGTGCAGAGTAAGACATACCCTCCAAACGAGCAGCTGCATTGATACGCTGGATCCACAGTGCGCGGAAGTTACGCTTCTTGTTACGACGATCTCTATAAGCATAGGTAAGACCCTTCTCATAGGTGTTCTTAGCTACGGTCCATACATTCTTACGTGCTCCAAAGTAACCGCGCGTAAGTTTCAGGATTCTCTTTCTCTTTGCTCTTGAAGCAACATGATTTACTGATCTTGGCATAATTTTCTTCTTTTAAACTGTTAATAAATTAACGGAGGCAGAGCAAATCGCGTACCTGCTTCAAGTTGCTGTCATCTACAATTGCCTGGTGTACCAGGTTTCTCTTTTGTTTCTTAGTCTTC
>CADBSW010000018.1 GCA_902797505.1 uncultured Prevotellaceae bacterium
ACGAGCGACTTTTCTCATCGCTGAATTAGGCTTCTTCGGGGTTGTTGTGTAAACACGAACACATACACCACGACGCTGAGGACATGAGTCCAAAGCAGGTGATTTGCTCTTGTCAACAAGCACCTTTCTGCCTTTTCTTACCAATTGTGAAATTGTAGGCATTTTACTTTAATTTTTTAATTTATATATTGTTTTATTTATTGTTCAAATCAGTGCATAGTGCGCCTTACGCACACTTTTGGGGTGCAAAAGTACGAACTTTCTTTTGAATAACCTAATTAATAGAAAAGAAAAAACCTATACCTTACAAAAATTTGCAAAGTATAGGTTTCGTTAACAATATTTTATTGTTTACTTCAAAGCAAACTTGTATCCGAGTGTTATTTGGAAGACGCTGTTACGTATATTATTATCATCATCATGGAATGTCTCTCCCATGAAAGAATAGTCACTCTTTCCAGGTTTAGTAATACCTACATTATACCTTCCCTCAATCACAAAACTGTTATTGATGTCATAGCTAATACCGATGGGGATAGAGAAATCAAAGTCATTGCAGGCATCCTTCATATCGACTTCTGCTTTTATGCCGTCCCCACTACCTGAAACCTTTGCACGAGTAAGATAGCCGAACTGAAAACCTGCTTTCAGGGCAAAGCCTTTGAAAACATAGAAATTAGCCAATAAGGGAAGATTAAGATAGTCTAAGCTCACCTTAGGATCGCCTTCACCGTCTGCCGAACAGCCCTGCATGGAATACAGAAGTCCTGCAGACAAGGAGCAATAGTTGGAAACCTGATAGATCAGCTCACCGCCAAAGATAGCCCCAATCTTGGGATCTGTCCCCTCAGCATCTTTTCCGATAAAATTAGCGATGGTAACACCAGCCATTGGTTTAAGAGAAAGTGTTCCGACGGCATCCTGTGCATTAGCTGAAACTGTCATTACAAATGCAGTTATCAAAAGAAATAGTTTTTTCATACTCATATTATTTATAAAGTTAATATGTACACACCTATGCGTCTCCCTTACCAAAATCGAAGGGTACTGCCGTGCGTGGCTGTTGGTTAGGAATCTGTATCGGTCCGAACTCTTGCTCATAGCGCATGATATTGTCATTCAGCGCGTGCAAGAGTCGTTTTGCATGTTCGGGAGCCAAGATAACCCTGCTTTTCACCAATGCCTTCGGCACGCCTGGCAGGATTCGTGCAAAATCCACAATGAAATCACTGCTGGAATGGGTGATGATTGCGAAGTTTGCATACTCGCCCTGTGCCACGTCCTGAGGCAACTCCAACTGTAAACCGTTGTTATTGTTGTGATCGTTTGTATCCATAATATATATAATTAGGTATTCTGCTTAAACTTCTCTGCCTGCTCCTGAATCAGCTTGAGGTCATCGAAATAGTTGATCCGCATAGCCTCGCGTACCTCATGGAGTGTCTGAGCAGCTACCTCGCGCGCTGCCTCAGAACCCTTCTTCAGGATGTTATAAACCTCGGGGATGTCCTGTTCAAACTCATGGCGACGCATACGGATAGGCTCCAACTGCTTGTTGAGCACCCTTGTCAGGAACTTCTTGCACTTCATGTCACCCAGTCCGCCACGACGGTAATGATCTTTCAACTCATCCAGATTGTTATACTCGGGCCAGAACTCAGCGAAATCATCATCCTTGGCAAAAGCATCGAGATAGGTAAACACCACATTACCCTCCACATGACCTGGATCTTCCACGCGCAGGTGCTCAGGATCGGTGTAGGCCGACTTGATCTTCTTCTCCACCTCCTTGGCAGGATCACTCAGATAGATGCAGTTGCCGAGACTCTTCGACATCTTCGCATTACCGTCGATACCCGGCAGACGCAGACAGGCTTTATTATCCGGCAACATGATCTGCGGCTCTACGAGCACCTCACCATATATACTGTTGAAGCGACGGACAATCTCACGGCACTGCTCCAACATAGGCTCCTGATCCTCTCCTACCGGCACGGTAGTAGCCTTACAGAAAGTGATATCGGCAGCCTGTGATATCGGATAGGTGAAGAATCCCACAGGGATAGATGTCTCGAAGTTACGCATGGCGATCTCCGTCTTCACCGTCGGGTTACGCTGCAAGCGACTTACCGTCACCAGGTTCATATAATAGACGGTGAGCTCGGTCAACTCTGGTATCATCGACTGGATGAACAGCGTCACCTTGTTGGGGTCCAGGCCCACAGAGAGGTAGTCGAGCGCCACCTCAATAATGTTCTGCCTTACTTTCTCCGGGTTATCCGCATTATCGGTCAGCGCCTGTACATCGGCGATAAACACAAACATCTTATCGTAATTACCCTCATTCTGCAACTCTACACGGCGACGCAGAGAACCCACATAATGGCCCAAGTGCAGTCTGCCGGTAGGCCGGTCACCAGTCAATATTATTCTTCCCATAAATCAATTACATATTTTTTCCGTTGCAAAAGTAAGCAAAAACATGATAATTACAAAAGAAAACCGCTTTTCTTTTTACCAAAGGACAGACAAATAGTAGATACGACGACGGGTAAACATAATTATCTTCCGACACCATATGTATTATTCCTCCTGAATTCTCTAGCCTATATTATTCATAGTGCATAAAAAAGGAACGTATTTCTTGCACGCCTGCAAGATTTTTATTACCTTTGAAGTGTC
>CADBSW010000019.1 GCA_902797505.1 uncultured Prevotellaceae bacterium
ACTCTTCGAACTGAGCTGCGGGACTCGCTTCGCTCAAACAAGTCCTCGCTCCACCTAAAGGTGCCGTTCTCAGTCGTTGCATTCCTTTGTTGACACTCTCGCTATCGCAGCGAAACATTGTGGCAAGGGATTCTTGTAAAAAGATTATATAAACAAATATGAAGTTAAAGGATATATTGAGTGGCAGCGTGAATGCTGCTGAGTGGGAGGCAAAAGGTTATGAACTCCCGAAATTTGATATCAAGGCGGTGCGTGAGAAGACCGCCAAGGAACCAACGTGGGTGCACTTCGGTGGCGGTAATATCTTCAGGGCTTTCCCTGCCGCTATCCTGAATGATGCCCTGAATACAGGTGCTTACGACCGTGGTGTGATCGTGGCTGAGTCGTTCGACTACGAGGTGGTGGACAAGGCTTATGCTCCGTATGACAACCTATCGTTGCTGGTGAGTCTGCAGTCAACCGGCACCATCGAGAAGAAGGTGATCGCCAGTGTGACCGAGGCATTGAAGGCCGACTATCAGTTTGCCGACTGGCAGCGCCTAGTGGAGATCTTCCGTAACCCATCGTTGCAGATGGTGTCGTTTACCATCACCGAGAAAGGATATGGCTTCAACGAGGCTGACTTGGCCCGTGGCTTACAACCCGTCTTTGCGATGGGAAAGGTGTGTGCATTGCTGTTGGAGCGCTTCAATGCCGGACAGTTGCCGGTAACCCTGCAGAGTATGGACAACTGTTCTCATAACGGCGACAAGGTGAAGAACGGTGTCTTTGCCTATGCCGAGCGTTGGTTGGCCGACGGACTGGTACCGCAGGCATTCGTGGATTATCTGAAGGATGAGACGAAGGTGACCTTCCCTTGGTCGATGATCGACAAGATCACGCCGCGTCCGCATGAGAAGGTGAAGGAACTGTTGGCAGCCGACGGTTTCGAGGATAATAACTATATCGAGACCGAGAAACATACGTTTACCGCCCCGTTCGTGAATGCCGAGGAGGTGCAGTATCTCGTCATCGAGGATCACTATACCAACGGTCGTCCGCCGCTCAACTTAGGTGGTGCCCTCTATACGACTCGTGAGACCGTTGACAAGGTGGAGACGATGAAGGTGACAACCTGTCTGAACCCGTTGCATACGGCCATGAGTATCTACGGTTGTATGTTGGGTTATACCCTGATCTCCGCCGAGATGGCTGATGAGGATCTGCGTCCGTTCGTACAGAAGTTAGGGTATATCGAGGCTATGCCTGTGGTGGTAGATCCCGGTGTGCTGAACCCCTATGAGTTTATTGGAGCGGTGATCAACCGCAGGCTGCCGAACCCGTTCATGCCTGATGCTCCGCAGCGTATCGCCATGGATACGAGTCAGAAGTTGCCGATCCGTTTTGGTGAGACGATCAAGAAATATGTAGCCCGTGGATTGGATATGTCGAACCTCGTGCTGATTCCGTTGACATTGGCTGGCTATGCCCGTTATCTGAAGGGTATCATGGATGATGGTAAACCGTTTGAGCCGTCACCCGATCCGCTGTTGGCTGAGTTGCAGGCTATCGTGGCTCCGCTGGAGATCGGTAAGGAGGAGCAGGACTGGAGTTGTCTGCATCAGTTGTACAGTCGTAAGGATGTCTTTGGCGTGGATCTTTACGAGGTAGGATTAGGTGAGCAGATCGAGGGTATGGTGAAGGAGTTGTTTGCCGGCGAGGGTGCCGTTCGCAAGACTCTTCATAAGTACGTGGCTGCGAGATAAACTTTTTTCTTTTCATTCTCTCTGTTTCGGCAGAGAGAATGAAACAAGAGAGACCATGTTGCACGCTCCGATGTAGAAGAAATATCAACTCTAAGCACTGTGCTGCGGGACTCGCTTCGCTCAAACAGGTCCTCGCACCACCTAAAGGTGCCGTGCTTAGTCGTTGTATTTCTTAGCTACATCTCTCGCTATCGCAACCCTTTAAGGTTAAATGTACTCGGTCAAAGGTCAAAGGCTCCCTTCCCTTCAGGGGAGGGACGGGGTGAGGCTTCTCATTGCGGGCTTGACCCGCAATCTCCTGCGGGAAAATAAAAACAGGGATACAGAGATTCTTCACTCTTCACTCTTCACTTTTCACTTAATCCTCTGTCACTCTGTGTCTCTGTGTTTTATAATTATTATCTTATCCCGCTGTTTTTCTTAAAGAGTACCATGGCGACGATGGGGGCACCAACAAGGGCGGTGACGCTGTTGATAGGGAGAGCCCCCTCAAAGCCTGGCATGCGGGCGATGAGGTTGCAAACCAAGGCGAGTGCTGCGCCGGTAAGCATCACGGCTGGCATCAGGATACGGTGATCGCTGGTGCGCCAGATGGCTCTGCACAGATGGGGCACGGCCAATCCTAAGAACATGATCGGACCGCAGTAGGCGGTGACGATGGCCACCAGCACGCCCGAACAACAGATAATCCAGGTGCGCGCCCGCTTGATGTTCAAGCCGAGGTTGCTCGCATATTGTTCCCCTAAAAGCAGGAGGTTCATCGACTTGATGAGCAACATCGAGAGGGGGATGAGGATGAACATGATGATGACGAAGAGATGGATCTGGTTGGCAGACACTTTGCTGAAACTGCCTAATCCCCAAACCACATACGCACGGATATCCTCTTCCACACTGAAGTATTTCAACACACCGATGATGGCGGTGGCCACATAACCGATCATTACACCGATGATGAGCAGGGTGACGTTGCCTTGTACCTTTTGGGAAACCCACAGGATAAGCGTCATCACGGCTAACGAACCGATGATGGCAGCGATGGAGATGACGGCATTCCCCATCATTCCTGTACTGCTCAGGGCCACACCACCGATGCTTCCCGACATTAAAACGACGAGGGCTACACCCAGTGAGGCACCGTTGCTGATACCAAGCACCGAAGGACCCGCCAAGGGATTGTGGAAGACGGTCTGCATCTGGAGTCCGCTGATGGCCAGTCCGGCACCTGCCACGATGGCTGTGATAGCTTGCGGCAGTCGGGATTTAAGGATGATATTCCGCCACACTTCCGACTGTGAGGTATCGCCAAACAGTATTTGTATGGTGTCTTGTAAAGGAATCGAGATGCTTCCTATGGCGATGTTCAGGAAGAGGAACACCACGATGAGAATGATGATCAAGAGAAATTTCCAGATGCGCATAATACTTATTCCATCAGTTGGTAATATTTCGGGGTGTAGTCGGGTAGTACATCAGGGTAGAATACTTTGATAAAGTCCTTCAGCACGATGTCGGGTTCCATGGGAGAGAGTTCGCTGACGGGGGTATGACTATATTCGCAGCAGATGATCTTCTTCTGTTTGAAAGCCCGGAAATCACCGTAGTGGGCGTCTTCTTCCATGAGGTTCTCATACGTCTGTTTCTCCTTGCCTTTATTCTGTATCACCCAGTAGTCGCAGTGCTCACCCTGCGCATATACCTGTTCGAAATCGAGGTTTACCCCACCGGTGCGGTCATCGTCAATGAAATATTTTCCTCCGGCATCGTCGATGATCTTGGCGATAAAGCTCTCGCCACCCATGGCATACCAGTTGTCGCCATGCATCTTGCCATAGAATACTTGTGGCTCAGAACCTTTCTTACTGGCGATAAGCGCCTGGGCATCCAGGTAGTTCTTCTCTGTCTCGGCGAAGATCTTGTTGGCTTCCGCCGTCTTACCGGTGAGCATACCGATGAACTTGATCCACTCTGCCTGAGCCAGGGGTGATGTCTCGAGATAACCCATATAGGGGATGAGTGGGATACCGGAGTCTTCTAACTTATCGAAGCCTCCGCGCTTGGAGAGGGATACGAGGATGGCATCGGGATTGCTGGCTAAAACGATCTCATCATCGAAATTACCCTCTTTGCCGATCTTGAGGATCTTTCCTGCCTTCAGACGAGTCTTCAGTTCTTTATCGAATAATCGTTTGGCAGAGGCTATGCCGACGATCTGGTCGAGCGCCCTGAGTTTGAGGAATCCGCTCAGTTGCAGGGATGTCATACAGATCACCCCTTTTACGGGTGTCTCGATGATGGTGTAATCACTGGGAATCCCTTGCGGTTTGCTACCACGAGGCACCAAGGCAAAACGATATATCTTGTCTTTCTCTTCTGCCTCTTCCTCTTGTGGATTCTCGATCTCTACCAACCGATAGTTGTCTTGTGAAGTCACACGGAAACCCTCCGCATATTTCAACTCCAAGGCAGCGGTGTCATTGCTTGCCGTATTATCGGCAGAAACGGTCTTGTTCACTTGTTTACAACTGACAAAGAGCAGTGCGGCCAGTGAGATGAGTAATAAGAAATGTGTTTGTCTGTTCATATAATCACGAATTAATTGTTTTCTAAATGGATGATTTCCCCTTCGTCGGAGATCAGCAGGATATCGAGAGAGCCATCCGGCAATAGCGGGGCGCAATGCTGATAACAATGTCTGAGGATGACTTTTGCCAGTTGTAGCATGTCATCTTGGGGTAGGATGGACCATAGTTCGCGGGCCATCGTGATGGTATTTATCTGTTGGATGCTGCTTTCTGAGCATCCTGCCTCATGAGCCATCTGCAAGAGGAAATCTTTGTTGAGCGTCACCTTATGACTGTGTGTATCGAGATTCCCCTCAGCCAGTTTGACAGCCTTGCCGATCATCACCCCCATGGCCAGATGGCGCACACCCAGTTGGGTGGCCGTACGGATCGTCTCCCCGATGAAGTTACCGTAGTGGATGAAAGCCTGCAGGGGCAGATGGGGATATTGCTTGCGCATCTGATGCTCGCTCTTCGCTCCACTGTTGATGACGATCTCCGGGATGACGTTGTCTTCCATACTGCGAACGACGGATAATCCTACCGACATCTCCTTGTGGATACTCTGCATCCACGCTTCGGCAGAGAAGGGTTTTACGATGCCGCTGGTTCCCACGATGGAGATGCCATCGACCACCCCTACCCGGGGATTGAACGTCTTGGCGCCCACCTCCCTGCCCAAAGGCACGGTGATGGTGACGGTGGCTCCTTTATCTTTCGGTAATAAAGGTTGCAAATTCTCACGGATCATTCGTTGGGGAGTCTCGTTGATGGCCGGTCCTCCGATCGGTAGTCCTAATCCCGGTAGTGTGACCCTGCCGACACCCTCGCCCCCACGGATAAGAATCTCTTGGCGTGGATCATCGGTGAGCGCTACTACGGCTTGTATCTCCAAACCGTCGGTGATATCCGGATCATCCCCCGCATGTTTGATGACCGTGGCGGTATTCCCTTCCACACGATCAACCACTACTTCGATATCCTCACCATCGGGAATTCTCACCATTACCTTATTATAATGTGTCAATGCAGCTATAGCAGCAGCGGTGGCACAGGTGCCGGTGGTTAGTCCGGTGTGCAGTTCGAAGAAAGAAGGCAACAACTGTTGTATCTTCAGTCGTAAACCATGCCGTCCGTTTACGATAAAAACGTCTGAGCCTTGCAGGCCCGGCCTTTGAGGGGGATAAGCCGGGCGTTTGATGGCCAACAGCCGGGCTTTCATTAAGCGCGCCGCGGCAACCTTCTCAAGGAAGCCTCCACTCACACCACTCTCCTTGGTGAGGATAGCCTGTGGCTGCAGTCTCTCGATGAGTTGTCGGGTATCTTCTTTCTCGTAATAGACGAGTCGTTCTTGTGGAAATCCATTTCTTTGGGCGATGTCTCTCGACTGGTCACGATCCAAGATCCTGAACCAGCAGGTATTCTCCTCTTCTTGCCAATAGCCTTTCAGTTTACTGATGGTCTGCACCCCAGTGAGAGCCAATAGTCGGGTAATACCCTGTTGATGGAGTTGACGGATAGCATCCTCATAGTCATCACACCAACAGATATCCTCATCATGAGGGGGATATTGCCGATCAAAACGGATAACGGGGATGTGGCATTGGTCGGCAGCTTGCAGAATGTGAGAATGCAGTAGGGTGGCGAAGGGGTGTGCGGCATCGACGAGCAGTCGGATGTCATGATCTTTCACAAACTGTATCATATCGTTTGCATCCATTCCGCCCGACAGTCGAATGCCATGCACGAGGGTGACATCCTGCTCGTCGTTACGAGTAGAATACCAAAACGGTTTTCCAGCCTCTTCTAATACCTGGGCTGCCCGCCTACCTTCTGTTGTGCCACCGAATACTATAATCATTAACCAATAACCAGTTTTTCAACACAGAGTCACAGAGCAACAGAGTTTTACATTACTCTTCTTATAGCCTCTGTACCTCGGTAGCTCTGTGTTTTATTATTTAGTTCAACGCATGATCATTCTTCACTCTTCCGGAAAAGATGGGTAAAGTGCTTATCGTACAACTTAGAGTTTTCACTTCTGTTATCGATCGCTTCTCCTACCACGATCATCGTTGTGAGGGTGAGATGATGACTCTTTACGATGGATGCTAAGTCTTTCAAGACCCCTCTGTAGATTCGTTGATCCTTCCACGTAAGATGATAGCAGGCTGCCACCGGTGTGTCCTCAGGATACTCCATGAGCAATTGCTGTTGCACATCATCAACGATGGAGGCGCTCAAGAAGATACACATCGTACTCTGGGAACGAGCCAGAAGATGGAGTTTCTCTTTCTCCGGCATCGGCGTACGTCCTTCACCACGGGTGAGGATGATCGTCTGACAGCGCTCGGGGATAGTAAACTGTGACCTCAGTTCTGCTGCCGCAGCCAAGAAAGAAGAGATTCCTGGCGTGATATGGTAATCCATCTGGTGCTTGTCGAAGAAAGCCATCTGCTCTTGGATAGCTCCAAAGATGCAGGGATCACCAGTATGCAGTCGGACGATATATTTCCCCCGATCATAGAAATCCTTCATCAGTGAACACTGTTCTTCGAGATTCATATCGGCAGAGGAACGTACGGTGGCTCCTTCTTTATGACAGTAAGTCAATTCTTTAGGAACCAGCGACCCTGCATATAGTATAAGGTCTGCCTGCTCGAGTAGTCTGCGCCCTCTCACCGAAACCAACTCCGGATCACCGGGACCTGCTCCCACAATCTCGATATGTCCCTGACGAAGGTATTTCCTGTCGATAGCCACTGCCACGGTGTAGTTGTTACCTTTCTGTTTTGGCATCAATAACTGTCCGTCGTTCGAACCGAGGATGGCAGCTGCCTCACTCACACTGGCTGTTCCTACGTGTTTGGCAACGACATCGGATGGGGTGGGCACCTCTACCTTATTTAATTCTTCGGCTGTGAAGAATACCACCTCGTTATTCTCTTGCAGTTGCTTGACGACTGGTTCGTCGGCTTTCACATCGATCGTACACCATCTTTGAACGGCAGGGAATATGCCTTGTTGCTTCACATCCTTCTTGATATTCTCAATAATATCTTCTACCGGTTGTGCCTGATGTGCCAGTCCGATGCCGAAGGTGAGCACTTGTGGGATATACTGTATAGTAGGAATCTGCGTCTTTATCTCACAGACAAATGGCGATACGATGATCAGTGCCTGGAAGTCTTTCTCGTGTATGTCTTCTTCCTGTTGTATGATGGTGACATGGTCGGGTAGGGTGGATTCCAGATAGTCGGTGCCCTTGTCACGGATGGTCATCAAGAGGGCAATGGGCTTCTTATTGACAAAAGCAAAGATCACCTCATTCATGGCGTGATCATTTAAGAGTTGCCATCCGAACTGTTTGTCCATGGTATCAAGTGCCCATAGTCCTTGGTTATCACTCTGTGTTGTGATGATGGGCATTGCCCCGAGGGCAGCGGCCAGTTGACGAGTCAGATCATTGGCCCCTCCCTTATGACCGCTCAATACAGAGATAACCTGTTTGCCAGTGCTGTTTATGCACACCACGGCAGGATCGCTCTTCTTGTCGGATATCTCACTGGCAATGGTTCTTACACAGATGCCTAAAGCTCCGATGAAGATCCACGCATCGAAATCATGGAATCGGTCTTTTACCTCCTGTCGTGACAGCATCTCATTACTGTCATCAAGCAGGTTTTTTATATGTAGAGCCAGTTTCTTACCTTCTTCTGAAACGGCTACGATAGCTCTTCTCATGGTTTTCTGAATTTTAATATTTGTATGGGATGATAATCATTGATGGTTACGCACTGCGGAGGACATAGTTGCATACCCAATTGCTGGGCTGTCTCTTCAAAGATCTTTCTGCTGTCTCTGCGTATGCGCTCATCGGTTGTGCTCTCTGGTAACACACAGTTGTATACCACCACACCACCAGATGCCAGATAGTCCACGGCCTTTTCGATAATCTCTCTGAGGTGACCGCCATGTCCACCGATAAAGATGGCATCGGGTGGGGGGCATTTCTCTCCTTCTGTTAATTGCGTGTCAAGGTCATCTGCTAAGAAATCACTGATGACAGATCGAATCCCCGGCGTGCCGAATCTCTTACTGTTAACCTCCATCAGTTGTCGTCCTTCTTCGCGCACCTCAAAAGCCGTTATATAAAGATGTGGGAAGAGGCGTTTGGCTTCGATGGAGATGCTTCCCGTGCAGAAGCCGATATCCCAGAATGATTGTTTGTCTCGTAATTCAAGGGCAGCAAGGGTGAGCAGTCGTATGGGTGCCTTGGTAATCATCTTCTCCCTGCCGTCGAGCAGTTCGAAGTCGGCATCAGGTATTCCCATCAGTGGTATTCTCTTCTCTGTCTTATCCATCTGGAGAATCACGCAGTTGGGTTTCTCGAAAGATTGTTGTGCGATCTCTTGAGGACGACCGTTGATGATCCGTTCGAGTTTCTCATTACCCAGATGTTCCCCCACCGTGATGAGGTAGTTGTCATATCCATAGTCTATCATTCTCTGAGCGATAGCCGTTGGTGTGTGCGTGCCATCGGTGAGTATCCCGATGATAGGATATCCTTGTATGAGTGCTGCATCAAAGGCATGCCAGGGGCGCCCTGTCAATGACACATGGTGCATGTCGTGGTAGGGCATCACGATGCGATGGGCCAACAACTGCAGGGAGTGGAAGGTGGGATACACCTGAATCTCTGCATCGGGAATCATTCGTTTGACGGTATTGGCAAAACCAAAGAACAGTGGATCGCCTGAGGCGAAGACCACGATGGTATCATGATAGATATGATATTTGTCGAAAACCTGTTGCAGGGGCACGGTAATATCTATCCATACAGCATCCTCGGGCAGATATTGCTGCACCAACTGTCGGTGACGCTTTCCACCAGAGAAGATGCCATGTGAAGAGATTACGCCTCGAACCTCTTCCGGCAGATGCACTTCCTCTGCATCGCTGATACCTATGATAATAAACGACTTAGACATCTCTTCCGGGTTTTAACTGTTGTGCATCCTCCCATGCCAAGATACTGTTGACAAGGGTGGCTGCGATATTTGAGCCACCTTTCCGTCCTTCCACGATAATCTTTGGCACATCTGTGAATACCTTCACCATGTGTTTCGACTCACATACATGTACAAAACCTACCGGTGCGGCGATGATGCCAGTGGGCTGTGCCTTGCCTTTGCGCATGAGTTCACAGAGTTCCATGAGTGCTGTCGGGGCATTGCCGAAGACGAAGAGCGCATCGGGGTGCTCCTCAACGGCCAGTCGGATACCAGCTTGTGTGCGGGTGATGCCCTTCTCACGAGCCATCTCAGCCACCCGCTCATCATGAAGGTAACACATCACGTTGATGCCCAGTCGCTCACAAGCAACCTTGCGGATGCCAGCCGCAGCCATTGTCACATCGGTGATGATGTACGTACCTTTGCCTTCCTCTTGGTTTCTCCTTATACTGTTATAGATGGTGGGCACAGCCTCTTCGTCGGTATAGAGAATCTCTTCCATGGAGAAATCCGCTGTGGTATGGATAGCGTGCAGCAATGGCCACTTGCGCCAGATGGGGATGTCTTTGTTATGCAACTCACTGTTGATTGTGCGGAATGACTCGCGCATGATCTCCTGACCTTTGTTCAACTCCTCGTCGGTTACATCCCGGTAAAATCCTCGTGGCGTGATCATCTTCTGTTGCCACTCGTAACTCTGACTATTGCCGATAATCACGATGGTAAACATATCGATATCCTCGGGGTTGAAATCCTTCAGGGTAGTGATTGTCACCTCCTGCTCTTCTCTTCCCGCTTGTCGAACAAATCCTACGGGTGTCTCACCGCTGCGATGCTTGAGGAACAGTTCCTTCAATCGATACAGTTGCCAATATCGGCCATGACTCTTTGGATTGTATATCGCTGTGATGAAATCAGCAGTTGCCGCAGCAACGATCCGTCGCTCTATCAGACTCCATGGAGTCATCAGGTCACTCAGTGAGATCACACAGAAATCGTGTCCCATGGGAGTACCCAACAAGGATGCAGCCTTCTGGAAGGCAGAGATGCCTGGTAATACCGAAATCTCCACATCACTATCCCGTTCGCGCTTCATCTCGTAGATGAGGGGAGCCATGCCATAGATACCCGCATCACCACTGCTGATGACTGCCACTTGATGACCTTGCTCGGCCATCTCAAAGGCTTGCTGTGCCCGTTCCCGTTCTTTCTTCATGCCCGTGTCGATGCACTGTGCCCCTTCTTTCAGATAGGGTGTAACAAACTGGAAATAGTAGCGGTAACCCACCACCACATCAGCCTCACTTATCGCCTGCAGGGCAGCAGGTGTAATATCCTCGGCACTTCCCGGTCCGATACCTACAACGGTTATTTTCTTCATCTTTCAATCAATAAATGTCTTTGCAAAGTTAACGATTTTTACGGAGAATATGCTCTTCTTACAAGATAATGTTATTCAGGCACATAGATAATCTGCCCATCCTCCAACTGATAAGCGATACCCACTTTCTTACCGCGTTTTCCTGAGGCTTGTTGGTTATCGCTTGGCGTATAGTGTTTAATCTCTTTCCCTTCTTTGGTGATAATCTCCATATTCTCTTTCCCAGGATTCTTGATCATCGTGAAATCCTCCTTACCGAAGATCTCCGACATATTGAGATGTGTTACTAAAGCCACCATCAGGGCAACAGCGAATACCATGGCCACATCAAAGAGGTTGGCTACTGCCTGCATCGGATCATCATCTGATGCGTTGAGCAGACGGTGATGACGACTATTTGTTCTCATGGCGCAACATTTTGTCTACATACTCTAAGTTGTTCATCTCTAAGGCAAACCACCGTTGTTTCACCTGTAGCGTGACAATACCGACCACAGCGATGACGAGTCCTACCACGGTGGTAGAGAATGCTACCTGCATGTTATAAGCCATGGTGGAGATGTCGCCATTGGCCAATCCTACCAATGCGGGTCCCATAGGTATCAGGGTACCCATTAATCCGAGCATCGGACCAAGCTTCAACAATATTCGAGCCTGACCGAGATTCTTGTGTGCTGCCACCTCATAGTTGGATATGAGCCGTTCACAATACGCATCATTATGCTGGTTCTCCAGAAGGAGATGTAGGTCTTGCAGATACAGATTCTTACCAGCTTCTAATCCTTTGATGCCTTCAACGATTGTTTCACGGTCACTGTCGTTGATGAAGATGGTCTTCTCAAGTGTCTTCTTCCGTTGTTGATAGTCTCCAAAGAAGTTGATGGCTAATAACAAAGCTCTTAGAAAGAGTATCAAGAGGAGGATGACTACCGGGACGAGTAGTCCGTTTGAAATAAAGAATAGTGCATTAGAAATTGTTTGCATGATATTTTATATTTTAATTGTCAGATAATTCCAGTGATGAGAATACAGAGAATGATGAGCAGCAGGTTGGTGATGAAGAGCATCTCATGGCACAACTCCCGAGTACTGTACAACCATTTCACGAGCATACTTCCACCCATCAGTATGATTATAACAGCGAGCATCGACCACCAGGCAAAAGCATCGAAGTTAATGCCTGGCAGAGCAAAAAGCACTTGTGTCTGGAAGAAAACGATGGCGATGAGTGAGAGTAATCCCGGGTAGTAGGATAGTAGCTTATGCCATCGCTTTTCGGTAAAACAGTAGGCAATCATCAGTATAGCCTCCAGTATCACCGCTACCGACCAGTTTACCTTCACGGGGTAGGAGGTCAGGATGGTCTCTATCGTAGAACGAGAGATATCTGTAAGATAACCGCTTATCAGAAAGATAATCACAGCATAGCATACGGTCAGAATAGCCTTTCCCTTGAGGGGCCAGAAGGCTATCTTCTGCAGCATGCTGAATAGGAGCAAGCCCATCTGAGCTATGATAACGTATGTCATGATCTGTTCTGTCTTCTCTTGATGAAATAAACGAATAAGATAGCGATAATGACGATCGTTGCTAACACGATGATCGAGTCGTTCACCACGGTCGTCTGCTTATCTTTTTTCTCTTTGAGAACCATCTCACGCTGTCCTGTGGATGTCTCTTTTACAGAAGACATCTGTTGGGTGTACTGCTCACGCTCTTTCTGGGGCAGTTGCTGCGAAATGTACTGCTGCAGTTTGTCGTTGTTACAAACGAAATCCGTGCAGGCAGCACCTGCTTCCCGAGTGATATCCGCATGTAGGGCCGCGATGGTCTTCAACTGTTCGGCTGTGGGTTTCCAGTATCCCTTGCGGGCACTCTCCATCATCACAGATGTCATGGCTTGGTAAGCGGCAGGATTGATCTTCTGGAAGAAATCCTTCACGCCCAGTCGGTTGTCATCCGTGATATACATCTTGTAAAGATCATTATAGATATCCTTATCCAGTGATGACGGTCGGGTAGCGCTCCATCCAAAGATATTACGGAACACCTCTCCAAACTCTTGGGCTGTGCCCTCGTCGCCCTTCATCCGCTCCCTGACATATTCGGGATTCAGGATGGTGGTGCGTGTCTCCACCGCCACTGCCTGACGCATGTCTTGCAACCTGCGATTCGAATGGTTACGGTAGTCGGCCATATAGGCTTCTGGCTCCTTACCCGTAAGGGTCTTTACGGTGAGTGACAGTCCCCCCGTAAACTCGTATACGTGATCCAGTGAGATAGGTCCCCAGGTGTTACTCTGTCTTGGTTGCACCACGATCTCTGTTCCTTGAAGGGCTGCGCCAAACAGTTCTTTCTCATACTGTCCCCAGTTCTCCTCATCTCCGTAGATGGCTCCCATATTATTCAGGTATCCCTCAACCAGTTCTGATGATTTCTCCCAAGAACCGCTCCGCTCGATATAGTTCATCATGCCGGTGCTATAACCGTTGTTTGCCGGACCGAACACACGCATGGTGGACAGTTCTCGGGCACGCTTCGGACTCACACCTTTGTCAACCAACTGTTTTTCTTGTTGACGTGTACCTGTATAGACATAGTTCTTGTCGCTTTTCTCCTCAGAAACCATCTTGATGGCTTGGGTGATCATCTGCAGTCGGGAGGTGGCGATATCACGTAACTGTCCACTCACCTGCACGACGACATCTATACGTGGGCGACCCAGTTTCTCTATCGGTATCATCTTCAGGTCGTTGATGCGACCATGACTGTCACGCACGGGTTCTACACCCAACATCCACAAGGCCTGTGCCACGGTAGCCCCCTGGGTGTTGATAAACTCCCCGGCCCAGAAGGTGTACGTCACTTTCTGAGGATAATGTCCGTGTTGTTTCTTATAGTCGCTGAGTGTCTGCTCTGCCAGTCGTTTTCCATCTTCCCATGCCTGTTCATCAGGCGTATTCTCAGGGTTGATGCTGTACATGTTTCTTCCGGTAGGCAGCACATTAGAATTCAAAACAGGGTCACCGCCAGGCGCAGGGGCCACACTTCCTCCGTTCAAGGCCCTTACCATATTGTTGATCTCAGCTTGGGTAGAACTGAGCAACAACTGTCGATAGGGATCTTTTCCGATGTTTTGTATAATATTCCTTTTTGCTGCCGGCAGATAGTGATGAGCCACAAAGGCATAGTCATCCAATTGCTTCTTGCTAATCTTTCCCGCATCTCTGTCTTTCTTTGCCATCTCAAAGGCCAGGGGATCCGCTTTCATGGCAAGGATCGTCTGCAACAGGTCGTTCTCTGAATAGGGCTTCCCGAGTGTATAGTATGCCCCTTGCACTTTCTCATTGCTCAACTCTTCTATATGGGCATCTATCTGTTGCAGTTCCTCTTCTGAATACGGTTTGCTGAGGTCACCATCCAGTCCTAACTCTTTATGCAGTCCTTGCTGGATGATCTCTTTCTTGATCTTGAGGATTAAATCTTTGTTGGGCACATCAAGTGCTTTATGGATAGCTGTCAGAAGAGAGGCATACTTTTGTCTTACCCCACTTTCCATGAAGGGTGCGGTGAGGTAGGTCAGCAATACAGCGTGTGTACGACGCTTGGCAATGATACTCTCTCCCACATTCCCGGTGGTGTAGAAATAGAAGTGCGGTGTACTGCCTATGAGGGCGTCACTCCAGTCAGTATTCCGCATGGCGACATCCCTTCCGGGGGTGTATTCCAGATTTCCATGAGTGCCGAAATGAATGAGGGCATCGGCCTCAAACCCTTTCTGCATATATAGATAAGGTGCCAGATAACTGTGCGGGGGAGCCACCTCTACACCATGCACCAACCGGAAGTCATCATCTCCCAAGGCTGGTCGTGGTTGGGGGAATAAGAAGATATTCCCATATCTCACACAGGCTATGGCGATACTGTCACCTCGTGTGAGTAGTGTGCCTGGTGCCTCACCGTATCGGTCGGTCACCTCTTTATATTTCTGTGGCATGATCACTTCCTTAGCCCACCGTTCGTATTGTTGTTTGGTAAGCCACAGGGGATGACCCTTAGAGAGGTATTTCTCTTGTGCGCCTCTGGCGTATGATCCCAATACAATACCCTCTGTCTTGATCTGATGACTGAAGGTCTCCAGGTTATCCGGCAGTCCTGTTACATCATACCCCTCCTGACGTAATCGTTTCAGGAAATGATATAGAGAAGGGATCACCTCCAGTCCACTGGCTAACAGAGCATCTTTTCCGGGACGCTTGAAGTAGGCGATGGCAATCTTCTTCTCCTTGTTCGGTTTTGTGCGCAGAGACAGATAACGACTCACATGGTCAGCAAAGGATCGGCAACGCTCGGTCTCTGCCGTATTCACATAATACCCCTGTGGATCCTTGTTTTGCGTGGCAATGCCCCACGGAGCCATTCCACCATCGATCTCGGGAATGATGATGCGGGCATTCTTCGAACCGTTACTCATGGGCATTCCCTCTTTCATCCATTCCTCATGGGATGCGTTCAGGGGGAAGGGCGCGAAGATGGGGATATTCTTTTCTTGTAGCCAAGCGATCAGACTGTCGTTACCCAGACGCCCCATGGCCAGATAGACGATAGCGTCGGGTTGCAACTCATGCAACATCTTTTCTCTCTTCTTGCCGACACTCGTAAACGGATATACATTCATTCCGCGTGCCGTCAGCATATCGATGAGACTATCTACATGTGCTCTGTTTCCCTCCATGGGGAAGGAGATACCCGAGATTAGAGCGATGCGCTGTCCGCCCTCATGATAGAGATGTTTTTCTTTCAGATAGTGGGTGAGGGCTTCTGGCGACTTGAAGTATTTGCCATATTCCCGATGGTAATAGATATCCCTGAGTTGTTCTGTGGGCTTGTCGTATGATAGCTTCAACCACTTATGAGGCGTGGCTATCGATCGCAAGTAGCGCAGTCCGTTGCGGTAGTTTTGTTGTCGCTCATTGGTGAAATATTCGTTCAGCAATGCTATTTGTTCTTTGGTCAGATTCTCCTGAATGACCAAGTCGGAGTGCTTGATGGCCTTCGTATAGATAGGCACACCTTTCTTGGCAATGCGTTGCATCTCCTGTCGCTGTTGCTCATCCAGAGCGAGGTTACGGTTGTATAGTATCACGGCATCATAACCGCTCAGCTTCTTCATCTCATCGGCTGCTATACATTTCACCTTAATCTGTTTGGTGTCATTACTGAGCGAGATATCAGCAGCCTGGGTCTTCATCGCATTGACCACGAGGATACGTGTGGGTCTCAGACCGACACAATAGCCGATATACCCGATGATTCCCAAAATGATTAGTAGTATGATCCAATAGATTCTCTTCATCACCGTCTCTTCTTTTCTTAATCTTTCTGTTTTGAATAGATCTTTTTCTTCTCAGAGATATTCCGCGTGCGATATTGCATCATCTTTCGGATATGCTCGATAAAGATATCCTGTATCTCTGGAATCTCTCCTAATCCTTCTATGCGCAGCTCCACTTTCAGTCCGGCATTCTCCAACTGTCCTTTCCAGTCTTCTGAGATGTCATTGCGGGCATGGTCACCGGCCACGAACATCAGTGGCTGGAGTACCACGGTGCGCCCCTTGGCCTGTTGTATCTGTCGCAGGGCGGTATCGAAGGTGGGATATCCCTCGATCGTTCCTACATGATAGTTGGTATGGCCGTTGGCCTTGAACATATAGTCCAGCTGACTGTAGATGGCTGTGGCGGGTGTCTCTGTGCCATGACCCACGAGCAGCACATGTTCTCTCTTCTTGGTGTTCACCGGTTGTCTGTCGGTAAGGATCTTGACGATACGCTCCGCATCCTCCACAGAATACAACAGGGGAGTGCCCACACGTATCTCCTTAAAGAAGGGGCGCATACGTTCTGCATCCCGACGTAAGGATTCCACCTCTACACCCTCTATGATGTTGGTGCTCTGAACGATCAGGTGGGTGTATCCCTCGGCAGCCAGTTTCATCATCGCCTCAAGCGGATTGTCTTTCATCATGCCACGCGCCTTCAGTCGGCGGAGGATGATCCGTGAGGTGTAACACTCACGCACTTCCAGTTGTGTAAACTCCCTCTTGGCCTTCTCATTGATCTTGTCGATGGTCTTGGCCCTGGTGTCGTCATAGGTAGTGCCAAAGTGAACCATGAGTAAGGCTGCCTTGTCACCTTCCACCATGGACTTTAATAACGGACTCTCCTCATACGTAGAAACCTCCTGCGCAAACGTATTCATGCACAGGCAAACCAACACAATAACTAATATATACTTTTTCATAATTATCAATTATCAATTATTAATTATCAATTTTATTCCCACCACGACCATTCTTCCCGGTGTGATCAGCGCATAACGACGCTTAGAAGTGTCAATACGTCTGTCCACCTTATCGAGGATATTATCGATGCCCAGACTGGGTGAGAGGGTAAGTCTCTTCAACGAGAATGTATGGGTGGTATTGATATTCATCAGTCCGAAGCCCGGAGCATCCTCATAGGCAGGGAAGGGAGTCCTACTCTGGAACCTTCCGTTCATATTCACATTCAGATGATAATTCCCCCATGTGTGGTTGTAGTCAGCGGAGAAGGTACACACGTTACGCAGACTGCGCTCTATCTCCCGCCAGGCCCCATCCGTCTTACTCCGTGCATAGGTATAGGCGTAGTTGGCGGTGATATTCAGGTCGTTGGTCAGGTTATAACTGGCATTGAGTGAGAATCCTCTGATGAGTCCTTCATCGCTGTTCTTATACTGTCCGAAGGTGCTCATCTTATTCACCAACGTCTCATTCAGTTCATCGGGAAACTCCCTCAACAGCAACTCCTTCTCCGCAGCGCCTATCTTCACATTGTCCTTGATGATCATCTTGTTGATATGGTTCACGTAGCCCGTGGCGGTAAGCGTCAGTCGCTGGTTGTAATAGCTGGCGCTGAGCGAGTAGTAATCGTTTTTCTCGGGTTTCAGGTCTTTGTTGCCGAAGGTTACCACCACTCTTCCTGCCATCGAGGGGTTCACATAGTGATAATACACCTCATCGAGTCCCGGGGCGCGGAATCCCTTTGAGTAACCCACACGGATATTAAAATGCTCGGGAGCGTACATCATGGTTATCTTCGGTGTGATGTTACTGCCGAAGGTCTGGTGCTTGTCATAGCGCAGACCGATGGTGGCCTGCAGATGATCGATGATCTGCATGTCATGCTGTCCGAACAAAGACATGATATACGCATGGTTATCCACATTGCCGCTGGTAGCCATCAGGAAGTCGTTCCTCCAGGTAGCCCCTACGATGGTGGTGGAGTGGGCGGTATATTTATGGATGTCTTTGATCTCTACGTTATACATCTTCTGTTTCTTGGTGATAGAGAAGTCACCGTCACCCACCATATATTCCTTGCCGTAATGCCAGTGGTCGCTGATGAGATCCATTTGCAGACTGTGCTTGCTGGTGAATTTATACATAGTGCCGGCTCCCCAGCGTGTTGCCCGGGTGCGCAACTCGTAGTCGAAGCCTCCTGTCCATCCCTCTTCTTTCCGCGGACGGTCGGTCATCTTCCAGCTGATTCCCAGATCGGCATAGAAAGACAGGTTCTTGAAGGGTTCATACGTGAAACGCTGGTTGATGACATCCGAGTGATAACCCAAGAACTGCGTGGCATGGGTGAGTCGTGTCTCGGGCGACTCCCCCTTGCCATCCACATACTCATAGTCGTTCATGCGGTAGCTGTCGGCTTCATCATGCTTATAACTGGTATAACTGCTGAATCCCTTGTAGTTCACGTTTACGTTGGCACTCTGTGAAAACACTCCCTTTCCGCTCACCCGCGAATGGGTATTCACGCTCACCAACTGGTTCTTGGGAAAGTCGGTGATGATATTGATTACACCCCCCATCGCATCCGAGCCGTAGAGGGCTGAGGCAGCGCCGTTGAGCACCTCGATACGTTTGATCTGCCCCATGTTGATACGGTCGATATCCACGTTGCCCGAGATATCACCCATCATCTTCTTGCCGTTCACCAGTATGAGGATATACTTGTTGCTCAGTCCGTTCATCCGCAGGAACGACCCCGTGGCACTGGGCATGAACGAGATGTTGGGTGCCATACGTGTGAGAATATCCGTAAAGGTGGATGTGCCCTGTTTCTGTATCTCCCTTTGCGGCAACACATGCACGGGTGTCGTCGATGAACGGAGATACTCGTGATGACCGTTGCCGGTAACCACAATAGGGTTCAGGTTGTGCACCTTCGTCGTGATATCTTCTTTCTTCTGCTTTTTGTCTTGTCCACAGACGGTCATTACGAGAATCGCCAACAACAAGAGAGCAGCATATCTCTTAGTCATATATAAAATATAGTTGTATAAACGCCCCACAGCCCTTATTCCCGAAGACTGCAAGATGTTTGTCGTTAGGCATGGCAGGTTTCCTGGCTCTCTCCTGAAAGAACACCTTCCCATCATTGCTATAATCCATACAGCTGTTATGACAGTGGTTACCTTGTTCTTCCTAAAAAGGAGATGACAGTAGCGGGCACTGCTCAGGATTTTCACCTGATTCCCTTTTATGGATAACCGGAACGGTCACCCATCACCATTCATGGGTGCAAAGGTACGATTAAGTGAGTATAATCCCAAAAGAAAATGGATTTTTCTTTTGGATTATCTAGCGAGAGTACTTTCGATGAAGTCAAAGCTTAATCATTCTTCTCTCTGTGCCGACAGAGAGAAGAACCAAGAGAGAACTCGTTGCACGCTTCGTGTCAGAAGGAATCTCAACTCTTCGAACTGAGCTGCGGGACTCGCTTCGCTCAAACAAGTCCTCGCTCCTCCTTCGGAGCCGTTCTCAGTCGTTGCATTCCTTGGCTGACACTCTCGCTATCGCAACCATTTAAGGTCAAAGGTACTCGGTCAAAGGTCAAAGGACAAAGGCTCCCTTCCCTTCAGGGAGGGGCTGGGGGTAGGCTCAACAACCATGCCGCCCCTTTGATGGGGCGAGCATACCTAATAGGGTAGGGTTTATCCCTGCCCGGTAAAGAGCGACGGGGAGGAGCGGTTACATCCCTCTCCTGGAGAGGAGAGGGCGTGGGAGTGGTTGAAGCCCCTCATTACGGTAAGGAGGGGTTGGGGTGGTTGAAAAAGGCTCTTTTGGATCTTTTCTCAAGAGAAAAGTGGTAATAACAACAATAATATTTGGATGTTTGTCGCAAAAACAATACCTTTGTGACAAACAAAAATGACGATGCCAAAGAGATTCCTGATAGCAGCTACTAACTCTGGGTGCGGAAAGACCACTGTAACGGTGGGTATACTGCGCGCGCTCAGCAACCGAAACCTGCATGTGCAACCCTACAAATGCGGCCCCGACTATATCGACACGCAGTATCATGAGATGGCGTGCGGGGTGGAGTCGGTGAACCTCGATACGCGGTTTATGAGTGAGCAGCACCTAAAGGATGTCTTCACCCATTATGGTGAGGGTATGGATGTGCAGGTGGTGGAAGGCGTGATGGGCCTCTTCGATGGCTACGACCGTTGGCGGGGCAGTACGGCAGAGATCGCCCGACTCCTCGATATCCCCATTCTGTTGGTGGTGAACGCCCGCAGTATGGCCTACAGCGCCGCCGCTATTATCAAGGGTTTTACCACCCTGTGGGATGACCTGCGCTTTGCGGGTGTCCTCTTCAATCAGGTGGGCTCCGATCGCCATGCCTCGTTCTTACGCCAGTCGTGTGCGGATGTGGGCATCCCCTGCGTGGGTTGTCTGCCTCGTGTGAAGGAACTGTCGATGCCGAGTCGTCACTTAGGATTGTCTTTGGAGCACCGGCAGGAGATCGAGCAGATGATCTGCCATGCCGCCGAGTTGATAGAAAACCATGTTGATTACAACCTTTTAGAGATATGAAGATAGCTGTTGCCCGTGATGAGGCTTTCAACTTCACCTACCGTGAGAATATCGATCGTCTGCGTGCGTGGGGAGAGGTGGTTTTCTTCTCTCCCATCCACGATCAGGTGCTGCCCCCGTGCGATTTCCTTTACCTGCCGGGCGGCTACCCGGAGTTCTTCTTGCAGCCACTAACAGATAATGAGTGCATGCGACAGCAGATTCACGACTATATCGAGCAGGGAGGACGGGCATTGGCCGAATGTGGCGGGATGATGTACCTGTGTACAGCCATCACCGATGCCGATGGCATCTCCTATCCGATGGTGGATATCCTGAAGCAGACGGCCACGATGGAGGGTATGAAACTGCATCTGGGCTATCGGGAGTGGAACGGATTCCCAGGACATGAGTTTCATTATTCGCACATCGTGGAAGAGGCACCCTCCACTTCCCATTCTTCACTCTTCACTCTTCACTCTACACTCTACAAATATAAAAACCTCCGCGCCTCGTATATCCATCTATATTGGGGTGAGAAAAACCTATTTGACTTATGGAACGACTGAGACCGATCATGTTTGCCGGAACAGGCAGCGATGTAGGAAAGAGTATCGTGGCGACAGCCTTCTGCAGAATCTTCCTGCAGGATGGATATACGCCAGCACCCTTCAAGGCGCAGAATATGGCCCTGAACAGTTATGCCACCCCCGATGGCTTTGAGATCGGTCGGGCGCAGGCCGTACAGGCAGAGGCTGCCGGCGTGCCCTGTCATACCGATATGAATCCCCTGCTCTTGAAACCCAACTCCGACCCTACCTCACAGGTGGTGCTCAACGGCAAACCCATTGGTAACCAGCATGCTACCCAGTATTTCCGCAAGGAGGGTAGGGAGGTGCTGCGCCAGGCGGTGCACGAGGCATTCGACCGTCTGTCGGCGCGCTATAACCCTATCGTCATGGAGGGGGCGGGCAGCATTGCTGAGATCAATCTCCGTGATGTGGATATCGTCAACATGTCGATGGCACGCTATGCCGACGCGGCTGTCATCTTGGTGGCCGACATCGACCGTGGCGGAGTCTTTGCCGCCGTCTATGGCACGTTGATGCTGCTCACCGAGGAGGAGCGTCGCCATGTCAAGGGCATTATCATCAATAAGTTCCGTGGCGACATGCGTCTGTTCGACGAGGGGCGGCGGATGATCGAAGAACTGTGTGGCATCCCCGTATTGGGCGTGCTTCCCTATTTCAAGGATATTCATATCGAGGAGGAAGACTCGGTGTCTCTGGAGAAGAAGAGTCTGGAGGCGGTGGACGGTAAGGTGAATGTTGCCGTGGTGATGCTCCGTCATCTCTCTAATTTCACCGACTTTGATGTTTTGGAGCGTGATCCCCGCGTACATCTTTTCTATACGAACAACATTGAGGAGATCCGAAAGGCTAATATCATCATCCTTCCGGGCACCAAGAGCACGATAGCGGATATGATAGAGTTAAGGCGCAACGGTTGTGCCCAGGCTATCCTTCAGGCGCATCACGACGGAAAGACGGTCATCGGCATCTGCGGCGGTTACCAGATGATGGGTGAGGAGATCCTCGATCCCCAACAGGTGGAGGGTGACATCGAGCGGATCCCCGGTTTGGGGATACTGCCTGTCGTCACCACGATGAGCGGAGAGAAGCGCACCGTGCAGGTAACCTTCGATTACAAAGGACAGTCGTGCCAGGGGTATGAGATACACATGGGTGAGACACGGCAAGTGTTTCGGGAGGGGAATAGCACTACGCTCGCTGAAGCATCATCCACCACTACACGACTGACTGACCGTTGTTGGGGCTCGTATATCCATGGCATCCTCGACAATGCCCCCATCGTGGATGATCTGTTGGCACCCTATGTTAAGGAACAGAAGACCACCTTCGACTATCAGGCGTATAAGGAGCAGCAATACAACCTCCTCGCCGCAGAGACCCGCAAGTATGTGGACATGGAGAAGGTGTATGAGATCGTGAAGGCTGAACGCTGACCGTTATTTTACGGGGTCAACCTTATACCCTGCCTGGCGTAAGAGGTTCAATACTCCTTTGTCCCCGGGCAGATGACCAGCACCCACGGCGAAGAGTGTCGGCTTCTCGGCCATGATGCCAGGCATCTTCGTCAACCAGTTCGCATTGCGGTTGTCTATGAGGGC
>CADBSW010000020.1 GCA_902797505.1 uncultured Prevotellaceae bacterium
GATTTTCAGTGTGGACCAGCCAGGGCTTGAACCTGGGACCTCCAGATTATGAGTCTGTTGCTCTAACCAACTGAGCTACAAGTCCGTGACTTGATAAGTTTTCAAAGTCGGATGCAAAGGTACATTGTTTTGCGCAAATATCCAAATATTTTTTCATAAAAAGAAATAAAGGACTCCCGATTTGATTTTCATAAAAGTACTTAGCAGATCTTTACATGGGCTTTGAATCAAATCTTTTAGGCTTTCTATCAGATTATACATAGCTTCTCATCGGGTTGCGGCAGAGGCGCTTGCTGAGTATCTTCGAAAAGAATCACTATCCGCCAATGACTACCTGTATGCCATGGTGCTCAAACTGTTGTTGACAACGTGTTATGGTATCTTCCGAAGGTGCGGCCATTGGTAGATGGTCAGGGTTATAGACCGTTCCCCGTCGGTGATGCTTATCCTTCCCGATATCATGATAGGGTAGTAGGTGGATGCGCCATGGGTGTTCATCACTGCGCTTCAATGAGGCGATGAACGAGGCCGTCTGCCCGATATTCTTCTCATCTGCATTGATTCCCTCTATGAGGGGCATCCTGAACCAGATGTCTCGCTTATAACCGTCTTTTTCCGATTTACCCTCCTGATCATCCAATAACGTTGATAGCAAACGGATATTCTCCAGGATCTGTTCATTACCCACACCTGTCAGTCTGCGGTGCTCGGCACTGTTCATGTGCTTGATATCGACCAAGAACAATTCCGTCTCCATAGCAATCTTACGCACCGTTTCCCATGGAGCGAAGAGAGAGGTATCCACCGTGCGATGGAAACCACGATGCCCTAATTCCTTTAAGAGCATTAATGCGCCTTCGCTTTGCATGAGCGGTTCACCACCACAGAGGGTTACACCCCCGTTACTGTCGGTCATCACGTCGCGCTCTTTCTCAATCTCTTTCAGAAGATCTTCAATCTCCCATTCCTTACCGCATCGCTCCAGTGCCATGGTAGGACAACAGTCGCAGGGTGTGAGCTGCCTTCCGAGTGCTTCCGCTACATCCTCTTTCTTCGGCGGCAACTGATCGGGATACCATCCGCAACTGTTACATCCGATACACCTTGCAGACTTAAATAAGATCTCTGGTGCCACCTCCCATGATTCCGGGTTATGACACCACACACATCTCAGCGGACATCCCTTGAAGAATATCGTTGTGCGGATGCCTGGTCCATCATTGATGGCATATCGTTTGATGTCAAAGACGTTGATTGTCACTACTTATATGATTTTAGAGGTCGTCGTTCTCTGTCCGTGCGATAATCTCATTCTGCAGTTGTTCGGTCATATCGTTGAAATAATCCGAGTAGCCGGCCACGCGCACCAACAGATCACGGTAGTTCTCCGGGTGTTTCTGGGCGTCGAGCAGCGTTTGGGTATCTACGATATTAAACTGGATATGATGACCGCCGAATTTAAAATATGTCCTTATGAGTGATGCGAACTTCTTCAGATCTTCTTCCCGACTGAGTAGGGTAGGGACAAAGCGCACGTTGAGCAACGTTCCTCCCGACAATGTCTGGTCGAGTTTGCCGAGTGATTTGATAACGGCAGTAGGTCCATGACTGTCACTGCCGTGTGCGGGAGAGGTGCCGTCGGAGATAGCGAAATGTGCCAGTCGTCCGTCGGGTGTCGCTCCGCATACCGATCCGAAATAGTTATGACAGGTCGTGGATAGCATATTCAGTCGTGTATGTCCCCCGCGGGTGTTCGGCCTGCCGTCGATGGCCTTCACCAAGTCTTCATATACCCGTACGGCTATCGTATCGGCATACGTATCATCATTCCCGAAGAACGGCGTATGGTTACGGATATACTGGCGCATGATGCGATAATCCATCTGGATGTTGTCTGCAGTATCCTCACCCCAGTTGTTGCGCATCGCCTCGAGAATCTTATCCATGGTATATCGTCGGTCTTCAAAGACATGCTTCTTCAAGGCCGTAAAGCAGTCGGTGATGGTTCCCAGTCCGGTACACTGAATATATATCGTGTTATACCTTGCCCCACCGCTATAGTAATCCTTTCCTTTGGCGATGCAGTCGTCGATAAAGATGCTTAGGAACGTGGCCGGCGCATAGAGTGAGAACATCCGCTCGATGTAGTTGTTCACCGACAGTTTCAGATTCACGAAAAACTCCATCTGCCGATGCCATGCCTCATAGAGTTGCTCGAAAGAAGTGAAAGTACGAGGATCACCGGTCTCTAATCCTAACCTCTTTCCGCTTTCGGGATCTATGCCGTTGTTTAGCGTGATCTCCAGAATCTTCGGCGTATTCAGATAGCCGGTCAGCAGATACGCCTCCTTTCCGAAGGCCCCTACCTCGATACATCCTGAGCATCCTCCCTCACGGGCATCCTCAAGGGATTTGCCGTCGCGCATCAACTCCTTGATATACGTGTCAGGATTGAAGACCGAAGGATAGCCATGGCCCTGTCGGATTACCTTGATGCCCTCTACGAGGAATTGATCGGGCGTATTCTCAGCGATGTGGATAGAGAGGCCCGGCTGCAGTTCATGCAGTTCTTCCTGTACCTCGAGGATGATATATGATATCTCGTTGGTGGCACTGTTTCCGTTACGGTCCACACCCCCGATATTGATATTCGTGAAGTCGTTGTACGTGCCGCTCTCCAAAGCCGTTACTCCAACCTTTGGCGGCGCTGGTTGGTTATTGAACTTAATCCACAGACAAGAGATCAGTTCTTTAGCCTCCTCACGGGTGAGTGTGCCCTCAGCCAGTCCTTTCTCATAGAAGGGATAGAGATGCTGGTCGAGATGTCCGGGATTCATCGAGTCCCAGCCGTTCAACTCCGTGACCGTTCCTAAGTGCACAAACCAGTACATCTGTATGGCCTCCCACAGGTCGCGTGGTGCATGGGCAGGCACCCACCGGCATACCGAGGCAATCTTGAGCAATTCTTTCTTACGTTGCGGATTGTCCTCCTCAGCAGACATCTGCTCTGCCAACTCAGCATGCCGCTCGGCAAAGAGGATCGCCGCGTCGCACGAGATGAGCATCGCCTCCAACTCTTGTTGCTTGTCGGTAGCCTCCGGGTCGTAGATATAGTCTAATTGCCGGATATGCTCCTGTATCCGTTGTTTTACCTCCAACAGTCCTTCATGGTACATCTTCCCATCCATGGCCGTATGTCCGGCAGCCCGCTGCTCCATAAACTCCGTGAACACCCCTGCGTGATAAGCCTCTTCCCACTCCTTAGAGACATGGTTGAAGATGCGTTCCCGTTGCGTCTTCCCCTTCCAATAGGGGATCACCTCACGTTCATACGTGTCGATATCCGCTTGCGAGATATGATACGATTGCAGTTCACGGGTGTCAAGGGTATGCAGATCCTCCACCGAGTGGCAGGTCAGTTCGGGGAAGGTAGGCACTGCCTTGGGCACCGGTCCGCGCTCTCCCACGATCAGTTCATCCTTGCCGATATAGATCGTCTTCTTCTTACATATCTCATAGAAGTTCTGGGCCCGCAGCACGGCGATGGGCATCGTGCCGTCATGCTCCTTATAGAAAGCCGTCTCGATAAGTGCCCGCTCGATGCTGAGTGTTGTGGGCGTATCGAAATTCTCTTGGCGCAGCCTGCGGATACGGTCGTTCATACCGCCTAAGTTCTCAGGATTTTTTATTTGGAAGTTCATGAGCAAATATTAATAGATTGAAGGTGTCGCAAAGATAATGAAAAAACGGTATATGTTTTTCATAAAAACCGTGAATTATTTTTGATTTATCATTTTTTTCAATATTTTTGTGGCATCATCTACTATCAAACCGCTATGCAAAGAATTATTTTCCTATTCCTTTCTGCTGTTCTCATCATCAGCTGTGGGAAAAAAGAAGTACCGGCAGAAGAAGAGCTCGTCATTCCTGAATGTAAGGTCACAGCCGTGCCCGACTCACTGGGCTATGATAAGTTCTATACCAAATATGTGGATGTCAACGGACTGCCGCTCGTCTCTTCTTGGCGTGTGCCTGACTCCGCCTTTGTGGCTGCCCACCGTACTCTCTATGCGATGACCTCGATGTTGCGCCCCGAGATACTCCAAACCATGATCAAGTCGAATGCGAGGGTAGCGATCATGGGGCGTTATGAGGGCACTACCGATCTTCCGGAACATCGTTATCTTATAAATGACACTACCCTGAACTGGGATTTGCGTGCCCGGGGATTGGGAGGAACGATAGAAGAGCCCCTCACCTCGTGTGCTGAAGAGAATATCCTGGCTTACCAGATCGACAAATACCATGCTGAGGATATCCTCATCCATGAGTTTGCCCACGCTATCCATCTGATAGGAATCATACAGGTGGATACCGCCTTCAATACTCGTCTGCAGGCACTCTATGAAAAAGCCAAGGCCAGCGGCATCCTCGACAACACCTATCGTATAACGGATAAAGAGGAGTATTTTGCTGAGGCAGTGCAAGACTGGTTTAATGTAAATGCAGAGATGCCGCATGCCGATGGGAAACATAATTGGTGTAATACCCGCGAGGAACTGAAGGAGTATGATCCCGATCTGTATCAATTGTTGTCGGAATACTTCCCCCAAACAAATCTTCAGATCAGCAAGCACCCTAAGGTGAATATGATCGGGAAGTATTAATTAGTAATCAATCAGGTAGTCATTCACAATTAACAACGTATGCAAATCAGCAGGAATACCTATCTGCGCCGCAGGGAGCGACTGAAGAAAGAGGTGGGCAGCGGACTGCTGCTCTTCTTGGGTAATCACGAGGTGGGCATGAACTATGCCGACAACACCTACCGATTCCGACAAGATTCCTCTTTCCTTTATTTCTTCGGACTCGACTATGCCGGATTAGCGGCTGTTATCGATATCGATGAGAACCGCGAGATCGTCTTTGGCAACGAACTCACCATCGATGATATTGTTTGGACGGGTACTGTTCCCACTCTTCATGAGCGGGCACAACAAGGTGGAATAGACGACACTCGCCCGATGAAATCGCTGAAAATTTACCTTGAGCAGGCTCTTCAGCGAGGGCAACAGATCCATTTCCTGCCGCCTTATCGTGGTGATCATCAGGTATGGCTATGGGAGTTGCTCGGCCTCAATCCGGCAGAGCAAACGGCCAAGGTTTCTGAAAAGATGATCAAAGCGATCGTTGCCCAACGTATCTATAAGGACGAGGAAGAGTTGCGTATCCTGGATGATGCCGTGGATATGTCCACCCGTATGCACCTGGCAGCCTATCGCACGGTGCGCCCCGGTATCCATGAGGCAGAGGTCGCTGCTATCGTCGAGCAGACCTGTTGTCGGGAGGGATATACCCTTGCCTTCCCGACCATCGCCACCGTACAGGGACAGGTGCTCCACAACCATGGTTTTATCCATACCCTGAAAGAGGGAGACATCTTCTTGTTGGATGCAGGAGCCGAAGGACCGATGCACTATGCCGGTGATCTCTCCTCATCCATGCCTGTCGGTAAACGGTTTACCGAGCAACAAGAAACGATCTATAACATCCATCTGGAGAGTTTCCAGGCAGCTGTCAGCATGCTTAAGCCCGGTGTGCCTTTCCGTGAGGTACATATCGCTGCTGCTACAAGGATCTGCGAGGGGATGAAAAGTCTCGGACTGATGAAGGGCGATCCCGAAGAGGCTGCCCGTATCGGAGCCTACGCCTTGTTCTTCCCCTGTGGGTTAGGACATATGATGGGCCTCGACGTGCATAATATGGAGAACCTCGGTGAGGAGTATGTGGGCTACAATGATGGTGAGGTAAAGAGTAAGCAGTTTGGCTTTAAGTCGTTACGCCTGGCCCGTCCGCTGGAGCCTGGTTTCGTCTTCACCGTGGAGCCTGGTATCTATTTTATACCAGAACTTATTGACAAGTGGCAGGCAGAGAAGCAGTTTACCGACTTCATCTGTTATGACCGACTTGGTCCGTGGCGCCACTTTACCGGTTTGCGCAACGAGCTCGACTATGTCATTACCCCCGATGGATATCGTCAGCTTGGCACTATCCCCAAGCCCATGACCCTGCAAGAGGTATATGATGCGGAAAATGAAAAATGAAAAATAGGGTAATCATAGCTTTACACTCTACACTTTACATTATACACTTGTTAATTATAGATAATAGGCATTATGAAAGCAAACACTAGTCATTGGATGCTCACCGCCATCCTGTTCGTATGCGGTGTTACGGTGTTATTCTGCGGATGTAAAACTACAAAGGTAAGTTATCCTCTTGTAACTGGAACCATCGAGGATATCTTTCCAGCCGACACCGCACCGGCAAATGTATTGGAGGCTATCAATACCGCCGCACGTTTCCAACAGCATAATATTCTGAACGACACCGTCAATGATATCGCGGTAATCAGCCTCGACGAGGTAGATGACACTTCTACCGAGGGATACGGTATTGTTGTTGTCAAAGACTCCACCTCCACCACCTTCCCGAATATTCGAAACGTGCGCCAGCCTGTGGCAAGATATGACAAAGAGACCGGTAACCTGTGGCTTACGAGCTGTGCCATGGGGGGCTCAGGCGTCCAGGTGGAGTGGCTATATCAGTTGCGTTTCAAGGAAGACAACACGGCTTATATCGCTGCTGTCGTGAACCCCTATGATGTACAGCAGGCACTCTGTCAGCGAATAGGTTACAATATCGACGGTCAGAAAATATCTCTATATGATGGAGAACGACTGATCGGCACTGCCACCAACACCGTTACCAATATGGGCGGTTTCGACGCAGACCACCCTTTATGGATTGGTGAGCTGTTGTTTTACGATATCAGTAAGGAGGACCCCTATCCGATTATTGTTCCTGGTGTGAAGTTCACCACCGGACTGGTGCTTACCTATGATGATATGCCGATGGTAACGGGTAGATTGACAATCAGTGAGGACGGAAAGATCAGTATTCACGAAGTGGAAACCTTGTTACGCCCCTACGAAGGCAGTTTCCTTGATGATGACAATAAGGAGCCGAACCTGAACATCAGCTATCGTCTTAACGACGGTAAATATAATGTGGAGATCGGCATCTTCCGACTGACCACCTTTGACGACGGTATCGGTACGATGGTTGATGAAGGACTGGATTTCACGGCCACCGACCCTGCCGGCAATCCTATCGGCGGCCTTATCACCCTTCACAATGATACTGCCGTGGTCACCTTCACACGCTCTACCTGGGGACTGCTCGAGAACGGTTCAAAATTTGTCTACATGTCTTTTTGTAGATAAGGTTGACACCTTTATTATTCAAAAAGATGAAAGAAAAGAAAGATTTGTATCGTTCCTCGTTGAACAGGA
>CADBSW010000021.1 GCA_902797505.1 uncultured Prevotellaceae bacterium
GAGTTCTCCCAAGGTGGGATGGATATGGACCATATCCTGCAACTCGCTGACAGTGGTGTGCTTGCACATGAGAGCACTGACTTCCTGCACCATATCAGCAGCATGGGCGCCGAAGACATGGCAGCCAATGATCTTTCCCTCTGGTGTTGCCAACAGTTTCATCATTCCGTCGGTCTCATTCATGGCCAGTGCCTTACCATTAGAGCGGAAGAAGCCCTTCTTGCAGACATACTCCATACCCTGTGCCTTGCACTGATCCTCCGAGAGTCCTACGCTGGCAGCCTCGGGATAGGTGAAGATAGCGGCCGGCATGATCGACAGGTCGATATCATCGCTCTTACCTAAGATCTCGTTGACAACATGGATACCCTGCATGGTAGCGGCATGTGCCAGCATACAACGGGCATTCACGTCACCGATGGCATAGATACCCTCTACATTGGTCTGCAGACGGTCATCCACATTGATGCCACGCGGAGAGAACTCCACGCCGGCATTCTCCAGTTTCAGGTCATCAAGACGCGGTTTTCTACCAGTAGCAATCAGTATTAGGTCGGCCTCCACACGTTGTTCCTTACCCTTACGCTCGAAGACAACCTCATGACCTTCGATAGCCTTGACACCCGACTGCATGAAGAACTCCACGCCACGTTTAGAGATTGTCTGGCGCAAGCGCTTGGCGATGTCACTGTCGATAGTAGGCAGACATTCCTTCAAAAACTCCACGACGGTCACCTCTGTGCCGAAACTGCTGAATACAGAAGCGAACTCCATACCGATGACACCGGCACCCACGATACACAGGCGTTGTGGAATCTCCTTGAGTTCCAACAACTCTGTCGATGTGATGACATGCTCCTGGTCGATACCCGGTATAGGCAGCATCTTAGCATCAGAGCCTGTGGCGATGATGATATTCTTCGCTGTGTATTGCTCCTCGCCAACCACTACCGTATGGGCATCCTGGAAACTGGCCGTGCCATAAACCAAGGTGATGCCCGGTTGCTTCATCAGGGTCTCTACCCCACTGCGCAACTGTTCTACCACCTGTTGCTTACGAGCCATCACCTGTTGGAAATCGACCGTCGGTTCTCCTGTCTGGATTCCGAATACCTCCGACTCCTTCAGCGTCAGCATCACCTCCGCATTACGAGCCAAGGTCTTCGTAGGGATACAACCACAGTTCAGACAGGTACCACCGGCATGCTCTTTCTCGATGATGACAACGGAGAGACCGTGGCGTGCGGCATGTTCTGCCGCACGATATCCACCGGGTCCTGCTCCGATAATGATCAGATCAGATGTTACCATGACTATTCTGCCTTTGCTTGATCTTCTTTCAGTTGTCTCCAATTCAGGATCGGATGCTTGGCAGCCAGCACATCGTCCACCCTGCTGATCGGGGTGTTATGTGGAGCTGACTTCACTTCGTCTGGACAATCCTTTGCCTCCTGGGCGATAGTACGCATCACCTCTACGAAGCCATCGATCGTCTCCTTGCTCTCATTCTCTGTAGGCTCTATCATCAGGGCCTCATGGAAGAGCAGCGGGAAGTAGATGGTCGGTGCATGATAACCATAGTCGAGCAAGCGCTTAGCCACATCCATCGTGGTGACACCCGTTGACTTATCCTTCAGTCCGTTGAACACAAACTCGTGTTTGCATACGGTATCGATCGGCAGTTCGTAAACATCCTTCAGGCGCTCCTTGATATAGTTGGCGTTGAGTGTTGCCAACGGACCTACCATCTTGATATTCTCCTTACCTAAAGAGAGAATGTACGTATAGGCACGCAGGATCACGCCGAAGTTACCGAAGAACGAGCCGATGCTACCTAATGATTTCTCATAGTCGCCAGTCATCACATGCAGTACGCCCTCTTCATCCTCTGTCACGCGTGGTGTGGGCAAGAACTGCTCCAATCCCTCGCGTACGCCGACAGGACCACTACCCGGACCGCCACCTCCGTGAGGAGTAGAGAAGGTCTTATGCAGGTTGATGTGCATCACATCAAAGCCCATATCACCAGGGCGACAGGCACCAAGCATCGGGTTGAGGTTTGCACCATCGTAATACATCAGTCCACCACACTCGTGAACCATCGCTGCTATCTCAGGGATGCGTTTCTCGAACAGACCGAGAGTATTGGGGTTGGTCATCATCATACCGGCCACCTCGTCACTCAGTTTGCTACGCAGGTCGTCTACGTCGACAGTACCGTCGGCCAGACTCTTTACCTCTACCACCTCCAGTCCGCAGACAGCCGCAGAAGCGGGATTCGTGCCGTGGGCAGAGTCGGGGATCAGCACCTTCGTACGTTTCTCATCACCACGACTCTGGTGATAAGCGCGGATCACCATCAGACCGGTCAACTCACCATGAGCACCAGCACAAGGATTAAGGGTGAACTCACTCAGACCGGTGATGTTAGAAAGCATGATCTGCAGGTTGTAGTACACCTCGAGGGCACCCTGACAAGTCTCTGCCGGCTGCAATGGGTGCAGATCGGCGAAGATCTTCATAGCAGCCACCTCCTCGTTGATCACCGGGTTGTACTTCATCGTACAACTGCCGAGGGGATAGAATCCGTTGTTCACACCGAAGTTATTGGCACTGTGATTAGTATAGTGTCTTACTACGGTCAACTCATCACACTCCGGAAGAGTAGCCTCGCTTTCGCGCTTGAGTCCTGCGGGCAGGTCGGCCACACTATATTTCTCGTAGGTATTCTTAGGCAGTGAATAACCTTTTCGTCCTTTCTTGGAAAGTTCGAAGACTAAATTACCATATAATCTATTATTCATGACATACCTCCTTTATAGTGTCCACCAATTCATCTATCTCATCCATTGTGCGCTTCTCTGTCACAGCAAACATCAGTGTGTGCTCGTCGATCTTCACACCAGCCATAAAGCCGTTATCCAGGCACTCCTCCTGCAACTCGTCTACATTACCATCGTAGGTAACGCAGAACTCATTGAAGAACGGTTGGTTGTAGGTAAGACGGAAATGTCCTGTCTCCACCAGTTTGTCACACAGATAGTGTGCACCGGCATAAGAGAGGTTTGCAGCCTCCTCAAGACCTTGCTTACCCATCAGTGACATATATACCGTTACGAACAATGCCATCAGGCTCTGGTTAGAGCAGATATTCGACGTAGCCTTCTGACGACGGATATGCTGTTCGCGTGCCTGCAGGGTGAGCACGAAGGCGCGCTGTCCCTTGGCATCCTTGGTCATACCGACGATACGACCCGGCATCTTACGCATCAGTTTCTCGGTGCAGCACATATAACCTACACCAGGACCGCCGAACGTCATGGGGATACCCAGGCTCTGACCGTCGCCTACTGCAATGTCTGCGCCCCACTCTTTCGGAGTCTTCAGCACAGCCAGGTCGGCAGCAATACTGTTGATGATCAACAGGGCTTTCTTCTCATGCAACTCATCAGCCAGACCACTGTAGTCCTCAACGATACCATAGTAGTTAGGTGTCTGCACCAGCATACCGGCAACACCACCCGCATTGAGTTTCTCGGTGAGGTCCTTACGGTCGGTAACACCATCCGTAGCCTTTACCAGTTGGATACCGATGCCATGATACTTTGCGTATGTCTCAACGACGCGACGCACCTTTGGATCGACCGTCTCAGAAACCAGCACCTTGTCAACCTTCTTACCGGCAGCATAAGCCATCATCACAGCCTCAGCGGTAGCGGTAGGACCGTCGTACATAGAGGCATTAGAGATATCCATACCCGTCAGCTCTGTCATCATACTCTGATACTCGAAGATATAATGCAGGGTACCCTGTGAGATCTCTGCCTGATACGGTGTATAACTGGTCAGGAACTCAGAGCGCTCGATGATATTGGGCACTACCGACGGTGTATAGTGATCGTAAACACCCGCACCTGCAAAACAGGTAAGACGGGCGTTCAACAATTCCTGTGACTCCATGAGTTGGCGGATCTCCTGCTCGCTCATGGCCTCAGGCAACTCATATTCGTCCTTAAAACGAATAGAGTCGGGAATTTCAGCATAGAGATCATCCAGGGATGAGAGGCCTGACACCTTCAACATCTCCTGGATTTCCTCTTCCGTATGTGGAAAAAACTTAAATGCCATATGCAGTATTAATGCTCGTTAGCACACAGTTCCTCATAAGCAGCTGCATCCATCAGGTTGTCGAGCTCTTCCTTGTCGGTCAACTCTACCTTGATGATCCAGTTTGCGAAAGCGTCTTTGTTCAACAGTTCGGGCTCATCCTCGAGAGCTTCGTTCACCTCTACGACAACACCACTGACCGGTGAGATCAGGTCGCTGGCAGCCTTTACGCTCTCTACAGCACCAAACTCCTCCTCTGCGGTTACCTCATCGTCAACCTCGGGAACGTCAACATACACCACATTACCTAATGCGTTCTGTGCATAGTCTGTAATACCGATATAACCGAAGTTACCTTCCACTCTCACGTACTCATGACTCTCTGAATAATAGAGTCCTTCTAAAACTTTTGCCATTTTGTTATGATTTAATTCGTTAATAATATTATCTGTTTTATTTCTTATAATGCTTGTCGTAGAATCTCTTCTTGACGATCACGCCGGGGAATACCTTCTTACGGATTTGTACGGCTACCTCGGTGCCCAACTTAGCATGAGCGGCATCAACCAATGCCATACAAACACTCTTACCAGTAGAGATAGAGTTGTAACCGGTAGTTACCTCACCGATCTTCTCACCCTCAAAGAGAACAGCATAACCATGACGAGGAATAGCCTTGTCCTTAAGTTCGATACCGATGACACGCTGCTTCGGACCCTCTGCCTTCTGAGCAGCCAGCGCTTCCTTACCGATGAACTCTTCCTTGTCGAGCTTCACGAACATGCTCAAACCAGCCATCACAGGAGTGATGTCTGCACTCAGCTCATCGCCATAGAGTGGCAAGCCCACCTCAAAGCGGAGGGTATCACGACAACCGAGACCACAGGGCAGACAACGGCCGCTGGCCATCAGCTTATCCCACTGCTCACGAATGAATTCATGACTACCATAAACCTCGAAACCGTCTTCACCGGTATAACCGGTACGACTGATGATAACCTCACCATCCTTAGAGTCAACGGTCTTGCAGGTATAGAACACCAGTTCTTTGCAAGGTATGCCAAGCACCTCTTCTACGACAGCCTCTGCCTCGGGACCTTGGATTGCCAACTCACCGTAATTCTCAGAGAGGTTTGCCAATTCTACGTCAAAACCCTTCGCGTTCTCCTGGATCCAAGCCCAGTCTTTATCCACATTGGCTGCGTTAGGAACGAGGAAGAAGTGCTGATCACCCATTTTGTAAACGAGCATATCATCAACAGTACCACCGTTCTCATAGCACATCATTCCATAATATATCTTACCTATTGGGGCGTCAGTCACATCATTAGTGAAGATATGGTTCACAAACTTCTCAGCATCCTTACCCTTTACGGTTACCTCACCCATGTGAGACACGTCGAAGACACCGCAGTGCTGACGTACAGCGTTATGCTCCTCAATGATAGAAGAATACTGGATTGGCATGTCGAATCCGCCAAAAGGACTGATCAAGGCTCCCAGAGCCACGTGTTTGTCATAAAGACAAGTTTTTTTATTTTCCATTTTAAAGTTGATTATTTGGTTGTTTATTTCATGATCAATGTTATCAAATCTTCTTTCTGTAATCCTTGGATGATATCATCTGTGCTATCCGGCAAGGCATCTCTCAGGGATTCTATATCCATATGGACATCCTTCAACCTTGCCAACAGACCGTTCAGGTCGCCTGTCAGGAAGTAGTCACCCAGAATATTGATGCTCTTGATGATATCATTCTTCATCTGCATCCTGATCTCCAACTCCCCTACTCCTTCGATCCGTCCTTTCTTGACGACCGTATATTGGGGATTGTGACCGTAGATGAACTCATCCGACAGGTATTCCTTTTCCATCTCCTCAATGGTACGTACCGCCTGTGGTGACAGCAAATACTCCTCGGTGCAGAGATGCTCCCTGACAAAACGCTTGAAAGCCGCCTGATCGAGATCGATATAATCCTTCAACAAGGCGATATGCTGGCGGACACTCTTCACGCCCTTGCTAATGAGTTTGGCATCGCTGGGGGTGATACTGCCCACCATGTTCTCCATATCGGTATCATAGAGCATCGTGCCATGCACAATACTTCTGCCCGGCAGATGATAGAACGCATTGCCACTGACCTTCCGGTCACCGATCATGATGTCATTACGGCCACTGGCCTTCGCATCGACACCCAACAGACGGAGCACATGAACCACCATGTTGAGATAACGATAGAAGGTAAAACCGACGTTATCCTCACTGGTGATATAGGAGAACATGATGTTGTGTTTGTCGGCATACACACACCCACCACCACTCTTGCGGCGGTACATGAGGATATCGTGTGTACGACAGTAAGCGATGTTAACCTCGCTCTCTATCAACTGGTTACGACCGAAGATAACACTGGGTTGCACCTGCCACATAAAAA
This sequence comes from uncultured Prevotellaceae bacterium, assembly GCA_902797505.1. Taxonomy (GTDB): domain Bacteria; phylum Bacteroidota; class Bacteroidia; order Bacteroidales; family Bacteroidaceae; genus Prevotella. The sequence continues at coordinate 6,545 of CADBSW010000021.1, forward strand.
AAGCATCGCCAATATTCGTATACCTGGCTACGTACTCTTCCATGGCCAGATAAAAGCTTAATCGACGGTCCTTTTCTTCCGGTAAACGAATATAAACCATTGTTATTCTCGATGCATCCCTTATTTGTTGCAAAAATACAAATAAAAAATGTATCCCACAACAGAAAACCAAAGGTTTTTGCAACAAGTTCGTTTATCAGAAGATGGATAATTATCAGAATATATAGAAAAAGAATGATTTGCTTACAATCTGAAATCTGTTAACGCATACCACTCTTTTTATTGTAAATAAAAAACTTTAAATCGAAGAACGTTAATTTTTCAAAAATCGATGATCACTCTTTTATCTTCTCCTTTGCACGTTGGGGTTACGTTGTGACAGACGTCTCATTGCCTGTCTTTCCAGTTCGTACACCTGTTCTATCTCTTTTTGAGAGAGAAACTTACTATACTCCTCATAGTATTTCTCCCGAATAGCTAAGATACGCTTGCTATGATCAAAACGATTCCGGATACTCTGTCGTGCATCGGTCTCCGTTTCATTCTTATCCTTGCTTGCTGTCGATTTGGGTCCTAAAGCCCAAATCTCTTTCTGACAGTTACAATAGGTCTGAATGAACAAGGCCCGTTTCTTTCCATTCAGATCCAACTCTTCTGCAATATGATTGGCCTGGGCCTTGGCCAACTGTTGTCGCTGGACCTTACGCTGACTGTCTGTCTGCGCATAAACCTGACAGACACATACCATCATCAATAAACAAAATGCGATTATCTTCTTCATTGTCATTTTCTTATTCGTTTATAAAGACATCATTTTGATAGGTATCAAGGATGTAATTCTGATCCTCTGTATTTAATTGATTGAAAGCCTGTTCCACATAAGCAAAGTCACCTGCATCTGTTTCAGGTTTCTGCAGATGAAGCACCAGGAAAAGTGCCACGCCAGCGGCTATTGCCAGGGCAGCACTGCCGATATACCACCGTCTGCGACGGGTGGATTTCATATTTACCTCAGTATGCACCTCTGCCATGACATCTTCCTCCAACTTTTTAAAGAAATCGTCGGGCACCAGATAAGGCATCTGTTTATTACCGGTCTGTTCTATATCGAAATGGGTATCCATATCATTTTGATTTCATGTACTTTACAATTTTATCCTTAGCCAGATGGTAGTTCATCTTCACACCAGCCACAGTAGAGTCGGTAGCTTCCGCTATCTGCTCATAACTCATGTCATCATAATAGCGCATGTTAAAAGCCAACTGCTGTTTGGGAGGCAATGACAAGATCGCCTGTTGTAACAACACAGCCTCAACGCGACTATAATCAATATATTCATCCGACCGCAGTTGCATGACGGTGGCACCTTCTTGTTCGAGCGACATCATGTCCCTGCTGCAATTCAATATCCGCAGTGCCTCATTGGTAGCTATCTTATACACCCAGGCTTTGAAGGAGTTTCCCCTATTAAACTGTTGAAAAGAACGGAACACTCGCACAAAAGCATTCTGTGAGGCATCCTGCGCATCAGCATGTGAGACGACCAGTCGACGGATATGCCAATAGACGGGTTCTTTATACACCCGCATGAACAACCGAAAACCTTGTTCCGGATTCTTCTCAATGGCACCTATTATCGTTTCATCACTGACCGTCATCTCTTTCTACTCGTCTTACTGTATAAGACCCTTCAAATGATCAAAAGTAAAATCACCTCGAAAATAATCACAAGGCAGTCACCTCTATGACAGTCAGAAGCGACCCCTCCACCATAAAGCGCACATTCTTATGATTAAAAGACATGCCATACACCCGGTTGCCCTGATGATTAGAAGAATGATAGTGCGGACGAGGATCTAAGGCAAGCAAATCCCTGAGTGTCTGACACTCGTCACCCAAGGATTCTTCTATATCACTGGGGATACGCACTTCCAACTGTTTCCATGAAGTGGTGTCTGTCATTCCACAACGGATGCCGGTATGACTGTCTGTATATTCCAGATAGGGTTTGATGTCATAGATGGGAGTACCATCCATCAGATCAGCACCCGTCACATGGATGACAGGACCATTTTTCGCGTCATAGTCAATACCTTTTATCTTTACTGATGACAACCCGATAGGATTCGGTCGGTAGGGAGAACGGGTAGCAAAGACACCCATCCGTTCGTTTCCCCCCAAACGAGGAGGGCGCACGGTAGCCCCGACGGCCGCATGCTTATTAGCAGAGAAGCCCCATAGCAACCAGAGATAATCATAACTCTCTAGTCCTCTGACAGCTTCTGCCCGTTGCCATTCGGGTACGAAGACGATCATACCCTCCACATTGTCCACCAGTCCACTCTGACGGGGGATACCAAACTTATCCGTAAACGGTGATTTAAAATAGGCTATAACCTTCAGTTCCATATCGTTAACCCATTAACTCTTCTTATAAATACGACATCAGCACATCCCAAACAGCAATGATATGACACACGGAACCCGCCAAGACGAAGAAATGGAAGACGCTGTGCATATACCTCACCTTATTAAAACTGTAGAAAACAGCACCGGTGATGTAGCACACGCCCTCAGCGATGATCCATATCACAGCCGCTGTACTGACACTGTCGATCAATGGTTTGAAAGCCACGAGCACACTCAGTCCCATACCTACGAAACAAACCGTCTCCATATTACTATGTTCCTTCAGTTTCAGGAAACTGACGATCGTACCCGCTATTGCACACAACCATACAAAACAAAACAAGGCCCACCCCCAATAGCCCTGTTCGCGCAAGGCTATCAGCGTGATCGGCGAATAACTGCCCGCTATATGCCAATAGATAGCCGCATGGTCAAACTTTCGCCACACCGCCTTTGCCTTCCATCTTCTCGGCAAGGCATGGTACACCGTAGAGGTAATGTACGAACCGAGCATTCCTATCAGATAAAGGATAACTGCCGTACTTGCCCATCCGTCGCCACTGCGGAAACACCATATCAGGAAGATAATACCGATAACGACTCCTAACAGAATACCTGCCGCATGAGAAGTGGAATTAAGGATCTCTTCGTTTTTGTTATAACGAATACTCATCAGACTAATCCATTAACAATTATACAGCTACAAAAATATAAAAAAACATAGAATATCACAAAAAAATCAATAATCTCTCCAATAATTTAAACTTTTTATAGTTTTTACAATCATAGAACTGAAAGGCGGCGTGATAGTCAGTGACAGGATGTCGTCTATATCAATAACATTATTTTTTAACCAATTTATTTAAACAATGCTGATTGAAAAATACGAGGAGGGGGCAGCCGCCAAGCAGGCAACCCCAAGAAAGAACGGGAACAAGAAATGGTGGGCCCTGGTCATCACCTTGATTGTGATCATGTTACTCGCTGTGACCTGTCCTTCAAAAGACGAGCACAAAGATGCTCTGAGCGGAGATATAAGCACTGCTGTAACAAATACGATTGTGGGACAGCAGAATATATGGCAGTTGGTGGGCAATTTCTTCGTGTCGAAGATTGTTGACGCTACCTTGGACAGTAACCTGAAATACAGTAACTACCTGGTATGCAGTGTTACACGCGCGGAACTCAATGAGAAGAAATCCATCCTCTCTATCGGCGTACTCAGCCATGTATTCGTACTCTTCAAGAAAGACGACCTGCAAAAACTGGTTGACAAGGAGGTCGGTAATGCCTGGAACGAACTGATGGGTACCGGAAAAGAACTGTTAGGAATCGGTCGGGAAATGTTACCATCGGCACCTGAAACACAACAGCCACCCATGCAGCCAAGAGAACCTGCCGATGTTGCCGCGCCAGAAAACCCACAGGCACAGCAAGAACAAACGGTTCCTCCTACTGACAACACCCCCAAGTCGTTTGAGGACGTCGTTGCCGAGAAAGCTGAGAGGGCTGTACAGAAAGGTATCGACAAGGCTATCGAAGGATTCATTGAAGAACTGCTGAGAAAATAGATAGTGCAATCACTATATAATCAAAAAGAAGGCTGACGGTATTGCTCCGCAGCCTTCTTTCATTTTAATAATCACTCTCTCTCAATTGTTCTCTTTATTTGTTCAAACCACGGTTGTACAGAGTGAGGTTCAACAGTGTCAAGTACTTCTTGTACTGATCTTTATCAAGAATAAACTTCATGTACTGCAGGTCCTTCTTAATAGCACTGTCAATCATCATTTTCTTTGATCCTTGCTCAACCATAGAGATAAACTCCATATCAGAGCAGAACTCATTGTGTACATCCTTAACGGCCTCTATCTGGTCTTTCGTCAGCTCAAGTGTCTTACCAAGTTGTTTATAATTAACTGTCATCTTATAAGCTTCCGCATTAACAACCGTCTGTTGGTCGTTCTCTTCTGCAAATGTCATTGTCATGCTGAGCATAGCAACAACCATCAAAAACAATCTTTTCATAATCTTACTTTTTTGTTATCCTTTATTATTACTTGCGCCACGCCTGGCGCTCTATCATTTTGACGATGCAAAGATAGAGTGAATTCCCGAATCACGCATCACAATTCAACGACTGTGTGCGAAAACGCACTGTCTTTTTGATATAAATCAAACACAAATACTTTCATTAACTAACAAAACACCCCGTTTTTCTTTAATTTTTATATTTTAGGCAAAATAACTTTCAGATTGTTTAAAAGTTATCCGTTTGGCTCAAAATTTGATTTTTTGAAAACTATTTGGATTATTAATGAAAATGATGTACCTTTGCGCAAATAAATAATCACACAAGTTTTTTATTAAGTAAAGATAGGATGGAAGAAAGTAAGAACAAGTACATCGCTGTAGCATATAAACTGTATACAGATAAAGACGGACAGCCCTACTTGGAAGAGGAGGCACCCGCAGATCAGCCATTTGTATTTATCAGTGGCTTCGGATTTACCATTGATGCCTTTGAAAAGGAACTGATCAAACTGGCTGAGGGTGATCATTTCGACTTCACCCTGACTAAGGAGCAGGCGTATGGTGACATCGACAAGGAGGGTATCGTCGACTTCGACCGGGAGATGTTCTGCATTGACGGTAAGTTTGACCATGAGCACGTAACAGAAGGTGCCATACTGCCACTGCAGAATGAGCAAGGACAACGATTCTTCGGTAAGGTCTTGGAGATCAACGACAGTAAGGTGAAGTTAGACTTCAATCATCCTTTGGCAGGCAAGAGCCTCAACTTCGTAGGTGAGGTGATAGAGAGTCGTGAGGCTTCAGCAGATGAGATACAGTCGGTCATCAACCAGATGAGTGGCGGATGCGGCGGTTGTGGCGGCGGTTGTGGTTCTTGCAACGAGGGTTGCGAGGGAAAAGGCTGTAATTGCAACTAATCCTTATTAGGATGAGAAATACCTTTGGCAACCTGTTTACCCTGACAACCTTCGGGGAGAGTCATGGGACAGCTATCGGTGGGGTGATCGACGGATACCCTGCCGGTATACCCGTTGATATGGAATTCATCCAGGGAGAACTGGACAGGAGGCGCCCCGGACAGAGTCATATAACCACCGGAAGGCAGGAAGAAGACCGTGTGGAGATTCTCAGTGGTGTCTTTGAGGGTAAGTCAACCGGTTGTCCGATCGGTTTTATTGTACACAACAAAGACCATCACTCACAGGATTACGAAAGTATCCGTTGCTTATTCCGTCCCTCTCACGCAGATTACACCTATTATAATAAATATGGTGTAAGAGATCATCGTGGCGGTGGACGCTCCTCTGCCCGTATCACCATCTCTCGCTGCGTGGCAGGTGCCTTTGCCAAGTTAGCACTAAAGAGTTATGGGATCACCATACAGGCATACACCTCACAGGTAGGAGATATCGCCCTGGATAGAGACTATCGGAGATACGACCTATCACAGACAGAGAAGAATCCTGTAAGATGTCCTGATCCAGAGACAGCCTTACTGATGGAAAAGAAGATTGCCCAGGTAAAGGCCATGGGTGACACCATCGGCGGCATCATCACCTGTGTGATCAAAGGATGTCCTGTCGGTCTGGGAGAACCCGAATTTGGTAAGCTATCCGCTTCGTTAGGGGCCGCTATGCTCAGCATCAATGCAGTCAAGGGATTCGAATATGGCGATGGTTTTGACTGTGTAAACACGCTTGGCAGTGAGCAGAATGACCATTTCCATAACGACCAAGGAAAGATCTCAACGATTTCTAATCACAGTGGCGGCATCCAGGGGGGTATTACCAACGGTGAGGATATCTATTTCAGGGTAGCCTTCAAACCTGTGGCAACCGTGATGAAAGAACAGCCTACCATCGATCTGGAAGGCAACCCGACGCGCTTCCGTCCAGACGGCAGACATGACCCATGTGTACTGCCTCGGGCAGTACCTGTCGTGGAATCCATGGCAGCGATGACGATATTAGACAATATTTTACTGTTGCAAAGTGAAAAAACGATACATTTTACACAATAAATGTTAATTTAATTTCTTTTCTTCACGTAATTGAGAATATTGATGTATATTTGCATCGACAATATGGAGCTTGCGAAAGTACCACATTGTCTAGTTAAGTCTAGTTTAGTTTTTGTGTTGGTTGAGGGCGGCTGTTTGGCTGCCCTCTTTCGTTAATAAAAGCCCGTTAAGAAAGAATCCTAACGGGCTGATGACACAAAATTGTAATATTGAAATATTTTTACGTATTTAATGCACCGATTATTTCGTGAACATCCTGACAGCCATGGGCATCCAACCAGTCATTAATACCGTTAATCACCTTTACCGTTACTGTAGGATCGATAAAGTTTGCCGTTCCTATCTCTATTGCCGCAGCTCCGGCCATCAGGAACGCTATAGCATCCTCGGCATTCATGATGCCGCCTAATCCCACCACAGGGATCTTCACAGCATTAGCCACCTGCCAAACCATTCGTAAAGCAACCGGCTTGACAGCTGGTCCACTCAGTCCTCCCGTGGCTATGCTCAGGATAGGCTTGCGCTTCTCGATATCAATAGCCATACCCATCAACGTGTTGATCAGAGAGACGCTGTCTGCTCCTTCAGCCTCTACAGCTCGTGCAATATCAGCGATACTCGTGACATTGGGAGACAACTTAACGATCAGTGTCTTGTCATAACGTGCCCTGACGGCCTTAACAACACTGGCAGCTCCCTCACAAGTTACACCAAAAGCCATGCCACCCTGCTTGACATTCGGACAAGAGATATTCAACTCTATGGCAGGAATCTTCTCCAGTTCGTTGATACGTGCGGCACACTCCGCATAATCCTCAGGGGAAGAACCGCTCACATTGACAATCATATTGGTGTCAATAGAAGAGATCTCCTTGTATATATGTTTACAAAAGTAGTCTACTCCCTTATTCTGCAGTCCTACGCAGTTTAACATGCCCGAAGCGGTCTCAACCATACGGGGATAATCGTTGCCCTCTCTTGGATGAAGGGTGGTACCCTTGACGATAATTCCGCCCAGATCCTCCAGGTGAATAAAGTCTGAGAACTCCAATCCATAACCGAAAGTGCCGGATGCTGTCATCACGGGATTCTTTAACTCTAGTTGGTTTATATTAACATTTAATCGTGCCATATTTTCGATTTTGGATGAGTTTATAACCACAATAACTTCTTAACATTAAATACAGGACCTTCCTTGCATACGCAGACATTGCCCTCTTTAGTCTTCTCTACACAACACAGACAAGCACCCAGGCCACAGGCCATCATATTCTCCAGGGAAGCCTCACAATAGGTATTCACCTGTGCAGCATAACGAGCCACGGCTTTCATCATGGGTAACGGACCGCAGGTAGAGATCTGGTCAAACTGCTCATGCTTGAGGATGGAATGATCTGTTACAAAACCTTTCTCGCCGCCACTGCCATCTTCAGTTGTCAGATAGACATTGCCAAAACGCATGAATTCCTCCACCAACAACAGATCCTTGGCTGTACGGGCACCCAACAAGAAAGAAGGAACGGCGCCCATATCATGGAGTTCTTTGCCGAAATAGAGTAAAGGAGCGACACCGACACCGCCACCAACTAACAGGAAACGCTTCTCTGCAGCCTGCATGACCGTATCAGGATAGGTAAAACCATTGCCTAAAGGCAAGACGCAATTCAGGGTATCACCGGATTTCAACTTACCCAAGCTACGTGTCCCGTCGCCGACCATAGCCACGAGAAGCCACAATTGGTTCTTCTCGATATCCACATAATTAATAGATATTGGTCGACGAAGGAATGTATGGGATCCATTATTGACAAGCACCTCCACAAACTGTCCAGGTATCATATCTGGTAACAATTCATCATAGGTAAGCTTGATCAAGACATATTTCTCACTTAAGGCATCAACAGAGACGACCCTCAGATCTAACACATATTTATTCATCTGCCACAATTTTCTGCAAAGTTACGAAAAGTCGAGTGAAATGCAAAAGGAAAGCTAGCTTTTCTTTTCATTCCTGAGACGGAGTAACTTCGGCAAAGCCAAAGTCAGATATCAATATGAGGGAGAATCAAAAACCGTGAAACATTATTTTGAGGGTACGAACGACTCCCATGTCTGGTCATCGAAGAACACTCGTATCTCTGTAATCTTTCTTGTTTGTTTGTTAATATTTTTCATTTCCATAGAATAAGGTCTTGAAGACATACTCTCTGGATGTGCTACACGACCGCCCATAGTATTCTCGGGTAGGGAAGACGCTGACTGCTCAAAGTTCAAAGAGGGTTCATTATTAACTGTTTGTGAGGGCACATCAGACTGATCAGAAGAAGACACCTTATTATTATACATAGAGCCCTCACCAAACATCAACCAATCCGTACTCACATCAGGCAATTTCTTTTTGATCGCTTCCACGATATTTATAGTAGGGCGGGTACGATCATTGAAGATACTACTGAGTGTACCAGGAGCCATTCCAATGAAATTGGCGAACGTTTGCTGAGTCATGTGTTGACTCTCCATTAACAGTCTGATTCTATCCTTCATAACAGTGATAACAATAAAAAACGGCCCAAAAGGCACCTTTTCTAAGATTTTACAAAGTTAAATCAATAATTTTAAATATGCAAGAAAGAATGTAGAAAAATTAAATCTACGACGTTTTGTTTTTGATTTTTAAATTTTAAGATTAGAAATTTAAATACCTAAATTCATGAAGAGTGGCAATACACATTTAAATTTTAATATCTAAAACGTATCTTAGAAAGAATTTAAGGCTTATTTTTAAATAACTGACTATAAATAGAGTAATTATGGATATCAAGACCATAAATAGGTCGAATATACAAAAATCACATCTAAAGAATCCGCGAATAGGGTAAATTTATTCAAATAATTATCCTAATTCATTGGTTTTTAGTAATTTACAAAACAAAATAGTAGTATGTATAAATATAGAATATCAAATTCCTGATTAGAAATATTAATTTCAAAACTAACACTCTAATATAAAAGAAATGGTATTATTTGTGTTTTAATATCTGAATTCTGTACACCTTTGTTCAAAGATTCAAATCTTTAAACCTTTGAATCTACACAAATTTAAATCTTAAAAATAATTAAAGCAAAATTTGGAGGTTGGAGAATTTCAAAAATTCGCGTATTTCCGAGTATTCTGGAGAGCCGCCAAAATCTTTTGAAATACGACGAAAATCGAGCCTCCGAAATAGTGGAAACTCCTTTGTTTACACCATTTTAGGGCGATTTTTCTTGTCTATGAAAAATCGCAATCTAGAAAAAAAGAGGCAAAAAAAGTGTTTTTTTAGTGCAGAATAAAGAAAATCAGGTCCTGCAAAAGTTCCTCTATGGGAGTATTTGGATTATCTAAACCCTTACTTTTCGCATCCGTTTCTCTTATCTTCTCGATAATCCTCATCACCTTCACGCCAGAGTAGTTTCTCATGCCGGTGATATATTCGCGTGCTGCCCATCCACTTCTCAACCCCAACCACTGGGCAAGATCATTTTCATTATTCCTGTTGGGAGCATAGTATGACAGCATCAGATTCTGAAAGTAAGAGAAGAGCATAGGTATCAACATATAGGCATTACCTGTGCGTGGATTATTGTTAAAATATTTCATGATGCGATTTGCCTTGAGGATATCGTGGTTTGCCACCGCACTCCTCAATTCAAAACCATTATAATCCTTGCTCACCCCTATCTGTTGTTCCACGATCTCTGGAGTTACCTGACGGGCATTGTCAGGTAGTGAGATGATCACCTTATCCAACTCTGATGTCAGTCGACTCAGGTCGGCTCCGATATACTCTGCGATCATCTGTGACGACTTATGATCGATGGTGGCATTTTTCTGTTTGAGATAATTTTCTATGAATGCCGGCAGTTCGTAGTCGCGTTTCTTCTTACTCTCGAAGACCACCCCTATCTGTCTGCATTTAGATACGATCTTCTTCCGTCCGTCGATCGTGCCGTTCTTATAACAGATCACCAAGACGGTGGTCGGCTGCGGATGATCTGCATAGGCATCCAACTGATCCCAATTCTTGATGCCTTGCGCTTCCTTGACGATGACGACCTGTCGTTCAGCCATCATCGGATAACGTTTAGCCATGTCGGCTACCTGTGCTGCCGACACATCTGCTCCGAAAACGATGGTCTGGTTGAAGTCGCGCTCCTCCTCACGCAGAGCATGCTGCGAGATAAAGTCACAGATCTGATCGATATAATACGGTTCTTCCCCCATCAGGATATATATGGGAGCGAATGTTCCCGCACGGAGATCGCGCATAATCTGTTCAAAGGTTAGTCCCGACTTCTTTTCAGCCATATATTTTCTTTTCTCGAATTAAATAATTATCTTTGCAAAATAATCCGTTTGCAAAATTAATAAAATGTATTCATTAAACCTACCTCCATACGAGATAAAAATCACAGAAAAAGATAACAAACAGGTTATTTTTGATATTTTGCGGAGGAAATATGTGGCTCTGACACCCGAAGAATGGGTTCGTCAGCACTTCATACATTATTTAATAGAGCACAAGCACTACCCTGCCGGACTGCTCGCCAACGAGATGGAGTTGAAGATAGGTGATAAACGACTTCGTTGTGACACCGTGTTGTACGACCGCACCTTAAAACCGCAGATGATCATCGAATACAAAGCGCCTACGGTTACGCTCAATCAGAAAGTGTTCGACCAGGTGTTTTCCTATAATATATTACTGCATGTGGATTATTTCATCATCAGCAATGGGGTGCATCACATCTGTTGTAAGATCGACAAAGAGCAGCAAAAGTATGTTTTCCTGCAGGATATTCCTGATTATGAGCAACTTTGAGAGATTGAAAATTAAGAATTAATAATTAATAAAGATAATCATCATGAAAAAAGCTATTTTACATAACATCATCACTGGCAAAGAGATCAAGGTACATCTCACATTAAATCACCCCGCAGCCTTAGGCAGCGTGGCCGTATGGGTGGACGATGACAACCGTGCGTACTTCCCCGAAGACGAGCGTAACCCCTTCTATGAGATCAAGGAGATAAGCGAAGATTGATTTCCCCCGTATAATGATAAGACGATGAGTATCAAGTCATTCCTGAAAGAGTGGACCCTACCCTGCGCCATCACCGTAGGAACACTATGTTATCTGCTGTTTTATTACGTGCCGGCATTAGACGAGTTGGGCAATCAGCTTGGCCCCGTCTTTGACACGATATTCCCTTCCTTGCTGTTCCTGATACTCATGGTTACCTACTGCAAGGTTGATTTCCACCAACTGCGCCCCCACCACTGGCATCTGTGGGTGCTCGTAGCCCAGTTTATCCTGATAACCATCAATATCCTCATCATTTTCGAGGTATCCGACAATACCGAACAGAAAATCCTTTGGGAGAGTGTCTTAACCTGCGTCATTGCCCCTTGTGCCACGGCAGCCCCTGTAGTCACAGGCAAGTTGGGTGGCAATATCAATACCATGACGACATTCACGCTCATCTCCTCCGTCGTGATAGCCATCGTGATACCGGCCGTCTTCCCCCTGCTGGAATCCGCCGCTCACATCTCTTTCTGGAGCGCATTCCTGATTATTCTCAAGAAAGTGGCCACGGTGGTGATACTCCCCCTGGTACTGGCTTACTTCATCCGTCACTATCTGCACCGCCTGCACAGATGGATCATCTCCCAGCCCGACTTAGGCTTCTATCTCTGGGGCATCTCACTGAGTATCACCACGGGTATCACCGTCAAGAATATCTTCCATAGCAACACCACTATGGGCTTACTCCTGATGGTCGCCCTACTCTCCCTGATCGTCTGTGTCCTGCATTTCGTTATCGGACGCCTCATCGGCAGGAGATATGGGGAGCATATCAACACCGGTCAGGCGATGTTCCAAAAGAACACAGCCCTGGCCATATGGGTGTCATATATGTACCTGAACCCCGTAGCTTCCATCGGTGCCGGCTGCTATGTGCTTTGGCAGAATATCATCAACTCGGTGGAGATATGGGATTATCATCAAAAAGCAAAACAGCAATAATTATTACAAATTGCCATTTATTTTGCTAAAATAACGTTTTTCTGTTCTTAATCTGACTGATTATCAATGTTTTTTAATACCTTTGCATGCTGACAGATTAAATTCTATTTGTACCAAATAACAGAATGGAACAAGAAAAGATTGATTTAGCAGTAGTGCATCAGTGGGATGAGTCATCACTACAGTTGCTTTATAGACACTTCTATAAAGCGCTTGTCGCATTCTCCAATCAGATGGTGAGCAATCTTGAGATTGCCGAGGAATTGGTACAAGATGCCTTCGTGAGTCTGTGGCAGCAACGTAACACCTTCAAGAACCAAGGTGTGCTCAAAGCCTACCTCTATAATTCCGTACGAAACAAGAGCATCACCTATCTACGCCACGAACAGGTAGAGCGCAACCGCATAGAGTCGTTTGAACTCGACTATAAGTTGATGATGGGTGATGAGGAAAGTCCCGACCGTGAAGAGTTGATCCGGCAGTTGTTGCTATCGATAGACAACCTCCCACCCAAGCAGCGCGAGGTGTTTTTGCTATCCGTCAAGGGAAAGACCTCTGAAGAGATTGCCCAAGAGATGAATATATCACCTGAGACGGTGAAGAAGCAGCGTCAACGCGGTTTGAAGCGACTTAGAGAGATGTTGCCTCCAGAAGCAATATTGTTACTTTTTGCATTAATGAAGTAATTTTTCCAAATAAAACGTCCCTTTTTCCTTACTTTTTGCGTATTAAGGCATAAAAGTAAGTAAGAATGGAAAAACAAAATAGTTTTCAAGAACAGAAAGAACTGATGGTTCTTGCTGATATTGACGGCGACGAGTTGAATGCCCGATACCAAGCGTATAGTAGCATTGACGACCAATCATCCCTACAGGCCATCCGTCAAAAGGCACATATTGAAAGACACCGATCATCAAGAAAGTATTTACGTTATGCCGCAGTAGCACTCCTTTTTGTCATGGGAGGTGCCGCTTATTGGTATTCTCAATATACCAAGGTAACACCGCCAGAGATACCCCAAGCCGTACAACTAGCCATGAAACAGAGCACCGACAGTGGCAAGCAGGATGCTGTTATCAGTAAATTAGAGATAAAAAGGGAGAACGCCGATAGTAATCATGACGTAATAGACGACAAGGAGACTATTTCTCCTGCAGAAGGAAGCAGTCTGAACAGTGTTTCTGAATCGGAGGTCATTCAGTCGCTTACCAAAGAACAGTTACTGGCAGCCCGCCGTGTCACTACCAAGCACGATACAGAGTATTGGGTGACGTTAGACGACGGCACTCTTGTACACCTTAATTATAATACACGCCTGATACACCCGGAGAGGTTTGGCCGTGGTGACCGTAATGTGATCCTCGATGGCGAGGCCTATTTCATGGTGGCTCAGGATAAGAGTCGCCCGTTTGTGGTGCATACACAAAACGGAGATATCAAAGTGTACGGCACAGAATTTAATGTCAACACGGACGCTTCGTCAACAACCGTTGTCCTTGTCAAAGGCAGTGTCGGTCTGACCTCTGCGAAAGGCATAGAACTAAGGTTGGAGCCCGGACAACTGGGTGAGATGAAAGCTAACGAGATAGAACTGGTTGACAAACAGGTAGAGACAGATATCTATACCTCATGGAATGAAGGACACTATAAATTCAAGGATTGTCGCCTTGACAAGCTGATGCAGATCCTTGGGCACTGGTATGGCATGGAAGTGGAGTTTGAGAATTATCAAAACCGCAGTATCCCCTTTACCGGCAGTATCAATAAATACAAGAGTATCACCCCTGCCCTTCATGCGATAGAATATGCTACCGGACTGACCATCACGGTAAAGAACAACCATATTGTGATCAAATAGAATTCAATAATTATATGTTTAACTCCTAAAAGAAAGACAAATGAGAAAAAAGAGAGTAATTCTCCTTTGTGCATTGATGGCTTGGATGCTATCAATTATGGCGCAAGGCTCAAGCGACCAGAGGGTGACCATCCATCTGGAACGAGCATCGTTGGGAGACTTCCTGAACGAAGTGAAACAACAGACTGGTCTTGATTATATCATGACAAGTGGTTCTGAGCGCAGCAACACAAGGGTGACAGTGAATGAGACCAACGCCCCACTGAGAACAGTATTAAATAAGGTGTTGGGTAGAGCTGGGTTTAACTATGAGATTCGCGATGGCTTTATAGCATTGAGCGACAAACAAAATGGTGGCACCAAACGAACGATTGGAGGACGTGTGATCGACCAGAGTGGAGATCCGCTGCCAGGTGCTGTCGTCAGCGTGAAAGGACATCAGATACGAACCATCACCAACAGCGACGGACGTTACAGTCTGGATATTCCTTCCAGCGACTGTACGTTGGAATTCTCTTTCGTGGGAATGAAACAAGAGCTACGCACTGTTCGTAAAGGAACCGGCCTTTCTGCACTCAACGTAGCCATGCGTAATAATACCGAACTTGACGAGGTGGTGGTTACCGGCTATCAGGAACTTGACCGCACCCGTATCGCTGGAGCTGTGAGTATTTTAAGAGGTGAAGATCTCGACTTAAACGGGGTAAACTCCTTGGAACAGGCTATGCAAGGAAAACTTGCCGGTGTGGCAATCACTAATGAAAGTGGTCTTGTGGGAGTCAAACAGAAGACCCGTGTTCGTGGAACCTCTACCCTACTTGGTTCACAGGAGCCCATCTGGGTCGTAGACGGTGTTATTCAGGAAACACCCCTACCATTCAGTTCTACAGAGTTTGATACCCAAGGTGGTATCACAGAGGATAACTTCGACTATATCCGCAACTTCGTGGGAAACAGCATCTCTTGGCTCAACCCCATGGATATCGAGAATATCACCGTGTTGAAAGATGCATCCGCTACCGCTATCTACGGTGTACGTGCTGCCAATGGCGTGATTGTCATTAAGACTAAGCGCGGTAAGATGGGAACAGCAACCGTCAGTTACAGTGGTGGAGTTAACTTCGGAGAACGTGTCAGTTACAAAGCACTTGAGCGAATGAATTCCCGTGAGCGTATTGCTGTATCAAAAGAGATTTTTGAGCGTGGACTTATTGCATCTGCCACAAACCCCAATTCCGGTGTAGGCTATTCAAGTCTTCTTAATAAATATTTGTTCCGTCAAATAACAGCTGAGGAGTTTGAGCAACAGGTAGCACGTTTGGAGACTGTCAATACCGATTGGTTTGACATTCTATATCGTAACCCTGTAAGCCATAACCATAGCGTTAGTTTTGGTGGAGGTTATGACAAAGCGCGTTACTATGCTTCAGCGTCTTACCGAAAGACAAACGGTACAGCTATTGGCAATGATTCTGAAAGCTACGGTGCCCATGTAGGCTTAAATTTCAGCTTCTCACCTAAATTCACGGTTAATGCGAATGTCAGTATATCATATGCCAC
>CADBSW010000022.1 GCA_902797505.1 uncultured Prevotellaceae bacterium
ACTGAACGGTGACCCTTCACACCTACCATACCCTTAGAGGTAGCGAAATCGAGGAAGTCCTTCTCCAGATCCTTGTACTCATCCTTCATTACGAAGCAGAGGTTCATTACTGAACGGTCCTCCTCAGCTACTGTGCCACGGAACAACTTGTTGCGGTCGATCTCACTATAGATGATCTCTGCACGCTGCTGAGCCAGCTTGTCCATAGCCTTCACACCACCCTGAGCCTTCATCCAACGGAGGTTCTCCAAAGCGGTATAGATAGGAACAACTGGAGGAGTATTGAACATAGAGCCCTTCTCAACGTGTGTACGATAGTCAAGCATCGTAGGAATCTGGCGCTCTACCTGACCCAGTGCGTCGTTCTTAACGATCACGATGGTAACACCGGCCATAGACAGGTTCTTCTGTGCACCAGCATAGATAGCATCATACTTAGCCACGTCAACAGGACGGCTGAAGATATCTGATGACATATCAGCAATCATACGTACGGGAACATCCAGATCCTTACGGATTTCTGTACCGTAGATAGTGTTGTTAGTGGTGATATGCAGATAGTCTACGTCTGTAGGACAAGTCCAACCCTTAGGAATAAAAGTATAATTTGCATCAGCAGAAGAAGCCACTTCTACAACCTCTCCGAACAACTTAGCTTCCTTCATTGCCTTCTTTGCCCAAACACCGGTATTCAGGTAAGCAGCCTTTGTCTTCAGGAAGTTATAAGGGATCATGCAGAATTCGAGTGATGCACCACCACCGAGGAAGAGTACAGAATAGCCCTCTGGTACCTCAAGCAGCTCCTTTACCAAAGCCTCAGCCTCATCGATAACGGGCTGGAAATCCTTTGAACGGTGACTGATTTCTGCAAGAGAAAGACCGATACCATTAAAATCCAAAATAGCCTGTGCTGTCTTCTCAATAACTGAACGATCGAGAATACATGGACCAGCATTAAAGTTATACTTTTTCATGTTTGTTAAATTATTAAAAATGTTATTATAATAATGTGTATTTAAATTCCATTACGTTTGCAAACTTAGTCAAAATGTTCGACACCTCCAAATATTTTATCAAGAATAATAGGGTTTTAATGAATTTTAGAAAGTTGTAGCTTACTATTTGACAAGTTCAACGACTGTTTTAACCTTTTTTATCCTTTTGCCGTTTGTTTGTCTCAACACTTGTCTCACCATCTCTTTTCTGATAGCTACATAAGCATAACGTTCTTTCACATCAATCCTTCCGATATCTTCTTTAGAGGCACCGCCAATCTTACAGAGAAATCCCACGATATCTCCCTTGGATATCTTGTCCTGCTTACCTTTACCGATATACAGGGTTACCATCCGTGGGGGAACCGGGGGAGGCAGTTGTTCTGCCGGTGGCAACTCGTAGTCAGCAACCTCACCGTCAACATATTCCGGAATATCTTCTCCGGGTCCTAAGATGAAATAGGTATTACCCGTGGCATCCCAGCGCGCTGTCCTACCCACGCGATGCACATAACCGTCTTCTCCCAAGGGAAGCTGGTAGTGGATGATATGCCGTATGTCGGGAATATCCAATCCACGTGATGCCAGATCGGTACATACCAAGATGTTTGCCGAACCATTAGAGAATTTATAGAGGGCATCTTCTCGCTCTTTCTGTTCCAGTCCGCCATGGAAAGCACTCACCGTAAAGCCATTATCTTTTAAGAAAGAGGATGTACGCTCCACACTGTCACGGTAGTTGAGGAACACCACACTACTCTCATCGCCCACCGTGCGCAACATGGCCGATAAGGTTTCGAGTTTATCTTTCGACGGACTGTGTACCTGATAGATGGTCACCCTTGCCGGCACCTGATCGTCTTCCTTCAAGAAGTTAATCCGCTTGGTGCGACTCATCCTGACAAAGTTAGGTATCTCAGGGGCATCCGTAGCAGAGAGAAGGATATGCTGCCGCACCCTTCTGAGCTTCTGCAGGATACTGCTCATCTCATCACGGAACCCCATCTCCAGACACTTGTCGAACTCATCGATCACCACATATTTAATAAAGGTGGCGGTGATATTCCGCTTGGCAAGATGATCATTAAGTCGGCCCGGGGTCGCAAAGACGATCTGCGGTTGGACACCCCGCATCTGCCGGTGCTCATCCATCGTAGCACGCCCACCATACAAGGCCATGGAGCGCAGTCCGCTACCCATATCCTTCAATACCGTCTGCGACTGCAGCGCCAGTTCCCTGCCGGGAACGATCACCACGGCCTGCACCTCATCGAAGGCACTGTCGATCTTCTGTATCAAAGGCAGTAGATAAGCGAATGTTTTTCCGGAACCGGTCGGCGACAAGATCACCACATCGTCATCACTCCCCTGGATGGTCTTGATGGCTTGTTGCTGCATCTCATTGAGCGACTCGATTCCTAATTTCGATAATATCTTTTTGAGCTCCATGGATGCAAAGGTACTATTTTTTTTATTATTACTTGTCTAATTAAAAAAAAATATGTAAGTTTGCAGACAAATATGTTATGGCAATCTGTCACATCATGTGATAATTCGCTAAAAACTGTATATATATTAATATTTAAATAAAGAGCATATGAAAAAATTAATGTTAACCATCGCGATGCTGTTCACATTGACATGTGCTACAACAGTAAGCGCACAGGACATTCAGCAGGATCTTCTGACAAAAGAGCAGTTGAAGGCTCACAAGGCTGCTGAGAAAGCATTGAAGAAGATAGAGAAGACCAAGGCTGATGCCATCAAGAAGGCTAAGGCAGCTGAGAAGGCAGCTGAGAAAGCCAAGAGTCTGGAAAAGAAATACAAAGACGCTGTAGACAAGGCTGAGAAAGCTCAGAAGGCAGCAAAGAAAGCTCAGGAAGCAGCCGACAAAGCTGTAGAAGCTGTAGAAAGAAATTAAAAAACATAGACGAGCGCTTCGGCGCTCCTCTTTTTTACACATGATTTATCCAAAGACATTCGAACAGAAGATTGGGTTCGATAAGATTCGTTTACTGCTCAAAGAGCGTTGTCTGTGTACGCTCGGCAAGGAAGAGACAGACAACATCTCGTTTTCCGACGATTCAGACGTTATCAATGAATGGCAGCAGCAAACGCGGGAGTTCAGGCGCCTGAAGGCGACAAACGATGATTTTCCCATGCAGTATTTCTTTGATATGCGTCCGGCTGTGGCTCGTCTGCGGTTGGAAGGTACGCATATTGAGGAGAATGAGTTGTTTGACCTTCGTCGTTCTTTAGAGACGATATACCAGATTGTCAAATACCTGCGTGGTAATGAGAAGTCAAAAGAAGACATCGACGACATGGATGATGAAGGCTATTTGTCATCCACGCCTTATCATGCCCTTTATCGACTGACAGAGGAAGTCGTCACCTTCCCGCAACTCATCCGTCGTATCGACAGCATCTTGGATAAATATGGTAAGATCAAAGATACCGCCTCTCCTACCCTTTTGGAAATCCGACAGGAACTGGCGAAGACAGAAGGTTCTATCTCACGTATCCTGAACAGTATCTTGCGGAAGGCGCAGTCGGAGGGACATGTAGAGAAAGATGTCACTCCGGCTATGCGCGATGGTCGACTGGTCATTCCCGTCGCACCAGCGATGAAGAAGAAGATCAAGGGTATCGTGCACGATGAGTCGGCAACTGGTAAGACCATCTTTATAGAACCTACCGAGGTTGTGGAGGCCAACAACCGCATCCGTGAGTTGGAGGCAGATGAGCGTCGTGAGATTATCCGCATCCTGACAGCCTTCTCCAATGAGCTACGTCCTCACGTGAGCGATATCCTTCAGTCGTATATCTTCTTGGGAAAGATCGATCTGATACAGGCTAAGGCTCAGTTGGCAGAATATATCCATGGCTATGAACCCGTGGTGGGTATGTTTGCCTATCTCGACTGGATACAGGCCGTGCACCCATTGTTGCGTATCTCTTTAGAGAAACAAGGCAAGAAAGTGGTGCCCCTCGATATCACTCTCTCACGAGAGAAACGCATCCTGATCATCTCCGGTCCGAATGCCGGTGGAAAGTCGGTATGCCTGAAGACGACCGGTCTGTTGCAATATATGTTGCAATGCGGTCTGTCGGTACCTATGAGTGAACGCTCGAAGACGGGCATCTTCCAACATATCCTTATCGACATCGGTGACGAACAGAGTATAGAGAACGATTTGAGTACCTATTCGAGTCATCTGCTGAACATGAAGAATATGATGAAGACTGCCAACCAGAACAGTCTGATCCTTATTGATGAGTTTGGCACAGGTACTGAGCCCCGTATCGGAGGTGCTATCGCAGAGAGCGTACTTAACCAGTTCTGCAAGAAGGAGACCTGGGGTATTATCACCACCCACTACCAGAACCTCAAGCAGATGGCCGATACCCATCCGATCATCGCTAACGGAGCCATGCTCTATGACCGACAGGAGATGCGACCGTTGTTCCAACTGCAGATCGGACAACCCGGCAGTTCCTTTGCCATTGAGATCGCCCGTAAGATAGGATTGCCCGAGGAAGTCATCAAGGAAGCCAGTGAGATTGTCGGTAATGACTATGTGCAGAGTGACAAATACCTGCAGGACATCGTCAGAGACAAGCGCTATTGGGAGAACAAACGACAGAATATCCACCAGCACGAGAAACAAATGCAGTCGACCATTGCCCGTTATGAGTCGGAAGTAGAAAAGGTTGACAAAGAACGAAAAGAGATTCTCCGCAAGGCAAAGGAAGAGGCCGAGGAACTGCTTCGTGAGAGTAACCGTCGTATCGAGAATGCGATCCGAGAGATCAAAGAGTCGCAGGCCGCAAAAGAAGAGACGCGCCGTATCCGTGAGGAGCTGAACACCTTCCGAGAGGAAATCGCAGAAGTGGATACTACTGCCAACGATGAACTGATCGCAAAGAAGATCCGTCAGATACAAGAGCGCCATGAGCGGAAGGCTAAGCGTAAGTTGGAGAAACAGAAGCGACAGAAAGAACAGCAGAATACGCCACAACAGCCAGTAGCAAAGGCTACAGAAAAGGCACTGAAAGAAGGTCAGACCGTGCGTATCAAAGGACTGTCGAGTGTAGGCAAGATCGAGAAGATACAAGGCAAGATGGCTACTGTGATCTTCGGAGATATGCGTACCACTATGCGCAGCGACCGACTGGAACCTGCCGAAGCGCCAAAGAAAGAAGAGAGTAAAGCACTGGCAGTGCCCGTAAGCAGACAGACACGTGAGACGATCGATGAACGAAAACTCAACTTCAAGCAGGATCTCGATGTGAGAGGCATGCGCGGTGACGAAGCCATCAATGCCGTTACCTATTTTATAGATGATGCCATCCTATTGGGAATGAACAGGGTAAGAATACTCCATGGCACAGGCAGCGGCATCCTCCGCAGTCTGATACGCCAGTATCTTGCCACCATTCCTAACGTCACTCATTTCCAAGATGAGCACGTACAGTTTGGAGGACATGGGATAACGGTGGTGGATATAGGATAAGAGCAGGCTTTTAAAATAATAATCCCGACATCAATTGATATCGGGATTATTATTTTGAGCCTCTTGTCGGATTCGAACCAACGACCCCGAGATTACAAATCACGTGCTCTGGCCAACTGAGCTAAAGAGATGGGTTTGC
>CADBSW010000023.1 GCA_902797505.1 uncultured Prevotellaceae bacterium
AAGATACCTTTCTTATCCTTACCCTCGCTCTCACCATAGAGCTGCTTCCACCACTCACTCATGAAGTGGAGCTTCGGCTGGAAGTTCACCATGATCTCGATCTTCTTACCTGACTGATACAGGGCGTTACGAACAGCAGCATACTGAGCGGCCGGGTTCTCCTCGAACGGCACGTCGATGCCACAGCCCTTCTCCATATCCTGTGCACCGGCAACCAATGCCTTGATGTCGAAACCTGCACAGGCGATAGGCAGCAGACCAACCGGAGTGAGTACAGAGAAACGTCCACCTACATTATCTGGGATGATGAAACTCTTGTATCCTTCCTTGTCGGCACAGGTGCGGGCAGCACCCTTCTTGGCATCGGTAACGGCAACGATAACCTTGCGGGCCATCTCCTTACCCATCTGCTCCTCGCACTGTTTCTTCAACAGACGGAAGGTAAGGGCGGTCTCTGTGGTTGTACCACTCTTAGAGATATTGATCACACCAAACTTCTTTCCTTTCAGGTAGTCGGTCAACTCATAGAGATAATCCTCACCGATATTGTTGCCGGCAAAGAGAATCGTAGGAGCATCTGCACTACCTACCAACCACTGGAAGGCATTGCTCAATGCCTCAATGACAGCCTTGGCACCGAGGTAGCTACCACCGATACCGGCCACTACCACTGCGTCGCACTCCTTGCGGAGAACGGCAGCCGTAGCTTCTATCTCATCTAAGAAGGCGGGAGTGATAGAAGAAGGAAGGTGTAACCATCCTAAGAAATCATTACCTGGGCTGGTGCCCTCTTCCAATGCCTTCTGTGCATTCTTTACCTGTGGCTCAAAAGCCTTTACTGCACCGTCTGCCAAGAAGCAAGCGGCCTTTGTGATGTCAAGTTTGATATTCTTCATAATCTGATATTGTTTATGTTATTTAATTTGTTATAGTAGTTAGCGGAAAGAGTCGGTGAGCAACTTAATCTCTATCTGTGGACTGATGCGCTCGTAGAGGATGTTATACACCGCGTCGAGTATCGGCATGTTGACATGCCAGTGGCGGTTGATCTCCTTCATACACTTAGTGCCGAAGAAACCCTCGGCGATCATCTCCATCTCTATCTGCGCACTCTTCACGCTATAACCCTTACCGATCATTGTTCCGAAGGTGCGGTTACGCGAGAAGTTTGAGTAGCCGGTTACGAGCAGGTCACCCATATAGACAGAGTCGTTGATATTCCTGTCCAGCGGATAGATGGCTGTCAGGAAACGGTTCATCTCCTGAATGGCGTTCGACATGAGCACACTCTGGAAGTTATCGCCGTATTTCAGTCCGCTGCAGATACCGGCAGCGATGGCATAGACATTCTTCAATACCGACGAATACTCTATACCTACCACATCGGTGGAGGTCTTCGTCTTGATGAAGTCGCTGGAGATCAGTTGGGCAAAACTCTGTGCTTTCTCTTTATCCATACATCCGATGGTGAGGTAGGAGAGGCGCTCCAACGCCACCTCCTCAGCATGTGACGGACCGCCGATACAAGCCAGGTTCTCGTAAGGAACGTCGTAAACCTGATGGAAATACTCTGAGCAAACGAGGTTCTCATCGGGAACGATACCTTTGATGGCCGTGATGACGAACTTATCCCTTAGGCGAGTCTTGAGTTTCTTCAGATGGTTCTTCAGGTAGGGTGAGGGAGTCACGAAGATCAGTGTATCATAGTTTTGCACGATCTTGTTGATGTCACTCGAGAAGAAGATCTTGTTGACATCGAAGTGTACGCTGGTGAGATAGGCGGGGTTGTGCCCCATCCTCTGGAAATCCTCTATGCGGTCGTCGCGGCGCATATACCATCCGATGTGCTGGGTGTGATCCAGTACGATCTTGGCAATGGCGGTAGCCCAACTACCGCCGCCGATGATAGCTATATTACCGCACTTATACATGTCTTATTCTGCGCTTTTAGCACTTTCTATCCATCCCTGTACATCGTTGACGGATGGCTTTGTCATATCGAGTTTGTATTTCTTGACGATATCGCCGATCTTCTGCTGCAGTCCCTGGGCTTTCTCCTCCTTGATGTTGGATACCATGTTAAAGCCGGCTTTACGAAGCACGGGTACCCATTCCTCGGGAACACCGATGGCGCCCCACTCTGCAACAGTGCTCTGCGGAATCTTCTTCTCGGGTTTCATCTGTGGGAAGAAGAGCACCTCCTGGATGTATGTCTTACCAGTCATGAGCATCACCAGTCGGTCGATACCGATGCCGATACCTGATGTAGGAGGCATACCATACTGCAGGGCGCGCAAGAAGTCATGATCGATTACCATTGCCTCATCATCACCCTTGTCGGCCAGGCGCATCTGTTCTACGAAACGCTCCTCCTGATCGATGGGGTCGTTGAGCTCTGAATAGGCATTAGCCAACTCCTTACCATTGACCATCAACTCAAAGCGCTCGGTCAGTCCGGGCTTTGAACGGTGCATCTTGGTGAGCGGACTCATCTCTACGGGGTAGTCGGTGATGAAGGTCGGCTGAATGAAAGTGCCCTCACAGTACTCACCGAAGAGCTCATCGATCAACTTTCCTTTACCCATGGTCTCATCCACATCCATACCTTTGGAGAGACAGAAGGCGCGAATCTCTTCCTCGCTCTTTCCATCGCAGTCGAAGCCGGTCTTCTCCTTGATAGCCTCAAGGATAGGCAGACGACGGTAAGGTGCCTTGAAGGAAACGATCTGTCCGTCAATCTCACGCTCTGGTTTGCCATTTACGGCGATACAGATCTTCTCCAAGAGTTGTTCGGTGAACGACATCATCCAGTTGTAATCCTTATACTGCACGTACAACTCCATACAGGTAAACTCGGGATTGTGGTTGCGGTCCATACCCTCATTACGGAAGTTCTTACCGATCTCGTATACTCCTTCGAAACCACCCACGATAAGACGCTTCAGATAAAGCTCTGTGGCGATACGCATATACATATCTTGGTTGAGCGCATTGAAGTGGGTGATGAACGGACGGGCAGATGCTCCACCGGCAATACTCTGCAGGGTGGGAGTCTCTACCTCGGTGTAACCGTTCTCGTCGAGCACGTTTCTCAGTGTCCTCAATACAGTGGCACGCTGCAGGAAAGTATCTTTTACTCCCTCATTAACCACCAGGTCAACATAACGCTGACGGTAACGCAGTTCGGGATCATCAAACTTATCGTATGCCACACCGTCTTTGTATTTGACGATAGGCAGCGGTTTCAGACTCTTACTCAGCAGGGTCATCTCCTTGGCGTGTACAGATATCTCACCGGTCTGTGTGCGGAACACGAATCCTTTGATGCCGATGAAGTCACCGATGTCAAGCAGTCGCTTGAAGGTGGGGTAGTCGATAGGCTGAGCACCTTGCTTCTCTTCTGCTGCGGCATAAGCCTCGCAGGCGGCGTTGATATCGTCGCGGGTGACATACACCTGTATTCTACCTTTTGAATCCTGTACTTCTGCGAAGGATGCCTTACCCATCACACGGCGACTCATCATACGGCCGGCGATACATACCTGGCGTGGCTCATCCTCATCACGGAAGACATTACGGATATCTACACTAAAAGCGTTGGTGGGGTATGCGGCAGCTGGGTAAGGATTGATACCCATGTTGCGCAACTCTTGCAGACTCTCGCGTCTGCCAATCTCCTGTTCACTGAGTTCTAATATGTTCATCTGTTTAAATACAATAATCTTGATAAATTTCTGCAAAGGTACGAATAAACGGGGGCAATACAAAGAAAAAACTTGTTTTTCTTTTTTTGCCGGGTGAAAGTACCATCGCAGATTTTCAGCAAAGGTAATAAAAATAATTGAACAAAAGTCTTTATTAAACATTTTTTATTTGTACTTTTGTCGCCGATTATGCGATTTTTAGGTGAAATTATATCGTTAGCAGTAGCCTTCCTGTGGATGGGGTCGGCACTTGTCAGTGAGGTTCTATCCAAACGATGGGGTGTCTTTGTGAGTAATGTGTGGCGAATGTTCATTACCACACTCTTTATCGCATTGTTATGCTGGTATTGTCTGGGTGCCCCGTATCCGGTATATGCTGATGGAAAGACTTGGTTTTGGTTGGCCCTGTCGGGTTTTGTAGGCTATGTGATGGGCGACTACTGTCTGTTTAAGAGTTATATCATGATCGGTTCGCTCTACGGACAGTTGATGATGACGCTCTCACCGGCTGCCGCTGCCTTTGCCGCATGGGTGATGCTGGGGCAGCATCTCACCTGGATGAATCTCTTAGCCATGACGATAACGCTCTCTGGTATAGCCATCTCTATCTTAGGTCGTTCGGAGAATCATAAGGTCGCTTTACGGTTGCCGTGGCAGGGTGTGCTGTTTGCCATAGGTGCCGGTTTGGGACAGGGATTCGGACTGGTGCTCAGTAAGGTAGGACTTGATCATTATATTGCGGCTGTTCCTGCTGATGTGTTACCCTCCATTGAGAATGTCCTGCCATTCAGTGCGAATATGATCCGATGTATCAGTGGCTTTATCTTTTTCTTCCTGTTGATGTGGCTGCATCAGGGAATGGGAGAGTTCCGCCGATGCAGCAGAGATAAGAAGGGATACCTGTTCGTGATACTTGCTGTTTGCTTCGGACCCTTTATTGGTGTGGGACTTTCGTTGATGGCGTTACAATATACGGCGGCGGGAATCGCCTCTACGCTCATGGCCTTGTCGCCCATCTTGATTATCTATCCCTCGCACTGGCTATTCAAGACACCGGTAACCTTGCAGAATATCCTGGGTGCCATTATCTCGTGTGTGGGTGTATCGCTGTTCTTTTTAGG
The DNA here is from genome assembly GCA_902797505.1 of uncultured Prevotellaceae bacterium. Classification (GTDB taxonomy): domain Bacteria; phylum Bacteroidota; class Bacteroidia; order Bacteroidales; family Bacteroidaceae; genus Prevotella. The sequence continues at coordinate 4,826 of CADBSW010000023.1, forward strand.
GTGAGAATCCTTAAGGTCACTAAGGTCTTTAAAGTCCTTAAGGTCCTTAAGGTCCTTTGCTAAATCTTAATGTAGATCTTCTTCTTGTAGAGCGGATAGCCAAAGGCCCCGCAGATCAGGGTAAATACAATGGCATAGCAGCAGGAGGCCCAGCAGTTGTCGGCAATGACAGCATGTATTGGGTCGTATATCATCGTGCTGATGCCAAAATGACCGAAGACTATGGCCATTACTTCACTCAATACATAGAGAAACAGCGGGTTGATGCCGAAGATGAGGAAGAAGGTCGTCAGCGCATTTTGTTTGCGCTGTCTGAGATCCAACAGATACATGATGATCCCCTGCAAGAGGGAACATAAACCACATGTTACCAACACATAACTGGGTGACCATATCCTTTTGTTCAGTGGAAGACCGAAGGTAAGCAGATAACCAGCGATGATCAATATGCCACCGAAGAGGAGGAATCCCAATACTTTCTCCTTGGTGTCTTTCGCCTCCATCATCATCTTACAGGCGAAAAAACCTAACAGGGTATGGGCGATGGCAGAGATAGTGCCGAGGAGTCCTTCGGGATCCACCGGACTCTTATGGTAAAGATGATCATAGCCAAAGACAGCATTGTCGATCCTTGCCGCGATATTGCTCGCATCTTGTGCATATCCGTTGCCATAGAGCAGGATGAGGGTGTAGATGATGAGAAGTGCGAAGGCTACATGCAACAGATATTTATGGTTTACTATCAAGGCGATGAGTGAGACGGCGCAATAACAGAGGGCAATGCGCTGCATCACACCCATGATACGGATGGTCTGCCAAGGCAGCCAGTCGCCACCGATAGCCTTGTCAAACCAGTTGATGGCCAGTCCGATAAGGAAGATCAGTATTGTCCTTTTGAAGATCTTCCCTATAACAGTCTTGTTAGCCTTAAACGCATATTTCCTTAACGACAGATAGGTGCTGATACCCATAATGAAGAGGAAGAAGGGAAAGACGAGATCGCAGGGCGTCATCCCATTCCAGGTGGAGTGCCGGAGTGTGGAGAACGATTCCCCATAGCCGTCGTTCACGAGGATCATCCCTGCTACGGTAATGCCACGTAGCACATCTAATGAAATCAACCGTTTGTTTGACATAGTCAAGGATTTATTTACTGAGAATCTTGATTACACGTTTTGCCATTTCGACACAATCACCCTCTGGTTGAGCGGGATAAGCGTTATGCGCCAGCGTCCAAGGCTCTTCCATGGCATAATAATCGAGTTTTATATCCTGTGGCAGGGCCATAGCAAAGAGTTCTGAAGCAGTCTTGTTGGCATTTTCACCACCGCCCAACATATCCGGTTGTGGTTGTGTGCCGATGGTCAACTGACGGTCAAGGGCATCGAAATAACTCTTCCATCGCTTATAATAGAAGTCTTTTAATAGTCCGCTCCACTCTTTGTGTGCATAGTCACGCAGTCCACCGGTATCTGCACAGTAGCGGTTGCCCCATGTAGTGATCTGCACGCGGGCATTCCACTCGTAAAGATCTTTCTCTGCTGTAGTATTTCCGGCATTGCGTGCCTCTTTGATCCAGCGACCCACCTTAAACTCCGAACGGGTAGCTAACAGCTCATCTTGCAAAAGCAGCAGGTCGAGGAAGCGTTTAGAGTCCTTAAGGAATGCCTTTCTGCGGAAGGCGTTGTAGTCGGCTATCGTCTGCAGGTATTGCACTCTTGCCTGATCAGCTATCGCCTGTCGACAGATATCCACCAGGTCATACTCGAAGTTGTTGTTGCCTTTCAGCTTGTCGGCGATGCTAACCATGTGACGTGCTGCTTCAAGAGTAGCATCAGGGTCGTAGTAGTTTTTCATCTTTGACCATGATGAGGCTTGGAAGTTGTTCAGGGTAGGACGCCCACAGAAGATACTCTCATGAGGACCCTGTTGGTTATTGCCTGCCGGACAGTTGTAGATGCTGTGTATCAGGATATCCCATACTTTCTCTATCTCTGCAAGCAACGCTTGATCCTGTGTGTCGTGAAGTCCATAACGTGCCTTGATATACTCTTTGGTCCACTGCTCTTTCGTGGGTATCGTCTGGCGCCATGGCAGTTCACTCATCAACTCAAACATCACCGGGTTGTTCATCGATCCCTCCATCGTAAAACCGATTCCTTTCAGGTGTTTACCATGCTGTTGACGGGCTAATGAGAAATTGTTTAGTAACTGATCCATCCTTCCATGCAACCCCACATTAGCGCCGAAGTTCTCCAGCATGCAGAAGAGCCAGTCGTGTTGTTTATAGCCATCGACACGTTTCCAGATACTGGGGATGCCGAACATCGGACGGCACTCAGAGAAGAGGTCTAATACCAGTAAGTCGCCGTTGTTCATCGGGTCAACCATCTCAGGGCGCGGATTCTCCGTCCATCCCTGTATCACCCAGATGGCATCTTTACGAACAGCCTTCATGGCATCCATCATAGCCTTGCCGGCAGCTGCATAGTCGATAGCACTATCGTCACTACTCTCATGGAAAGGATCCATCGAGTAATACTTGGACGTGCCGAAGAGTTTTGTCAGTTCTTGATAATAGAGTGTGGCAATTTCCTTAAAACGAGGATCGGTAGGCAGAAGGTTGGCAGGACGCTGGAATCCATTCCACAAACCGGCATCAGCCACGTTCAATCCCAGTTTCTCCTTGGCATCATGAGGCACCATGCCGCAATAGCCGGGGAGCACAGGGAACATGCCGTATTCACGCATTCTCTTGAGGATCTTCTTCTGCAGATCTTCCTGTCGCTGATACCACGAGAGAGGCAGTGGACCGCCCCATCCTTCGAGGTTGTTCATCTCCCACCATGCCAAGAAGGCAGGACCGGCAATGAATTGTCCGATCTCTTCTTCTGAATAACCTAATTTCAACAGCATGTTACGCCATACGCATTCCTCACCCACGATAGCCAACGGGAGGTTTACGCCATGTAATGCCATCCAGTCGATTTCCTGTTCCCAACGACTCCAATCCCAGAAGGGCATGGAATAAGAGAAAGTACAGTAGTTGAAGTCATACCGCAGTTGTAGGTTTGTCTCATGTCGCTCTTTCTTCGTTACCTTCGGCAAGGTGGCGGGCAGAGTGGCTTTCATCTGATTCCATGTGAGATGAATGCCGGCATAGTGCTTCAGATACCAGTTGATACCTACTGCCGCATTCACCCAACTATTGGCTCTTACCACCACCTTGTTACCTTTCTGGTCGAGTTCAAAAAAGTCGATGTCCTTCTGTGCGCTATTCTTGACCTCGATCTTAAACTTCTTTGAAGCCCCCTTGTCGATGCGCTCTAAGAGTTGATCGACGGGAGTGGCACTCATTTGCAAACACGTACCCAACAAGAAAAGGCAAAAGATACTCCTTAATATATTGTTTCTCATGATAATCTCTACGCTCTAAACTCTAAACTCTAAACTCTAACCCCTAAACTCTAAACTACTTCTTCATCGCCTTGACAATCCTACCTATATAAAAGGAATGGATGCCAGAGGGGAAATTGCTATACAACCGTGAAGGAACAGCTTTCATATTCTCCTTACGGAACACATCACTATACATCAGTTCACACTCCCATACCATCGATGCCTCCTCGTAATAAGGTGTGCCATTCTCGGTGTATGCAACATGCAGTCCTAAGGCTTTTGCCTTGTCACCGTCGCGCCCACTCTTGGTGCCCATATACCGGAGCACATCACGATGACTCTCATCGAAAGCCATGATAGTGAAGTAGGGCGACTTATCCATAAACTTCTTGGTATAGCGCTTCTCTGCCACATATACCGTCACCATATTGTTGCGGCCCCAGATCGTTCCCAGTCCGCCCCAGCCGATGGTCATGGCATTGCTCGACTCTTTGTCACCGGCACATAACAGCAGTCCCCATCCCGTAAAGATGTTAAAGGGGTTGATATCGTCGGCTTGCTGCACATTATACTCTTTGAATGGCGTGGTTTCCGACTTCACTTCTTTTTGTTGTGCCATTGCCTGTGCACCTATCAGCATCACGATGGCTGTAAGGATGAATCTTGTCTTCTTCATAAAGATTGTCTATAGATAGTGGATATTATTCTTTTACAAAGGTAACTATTTTTTCTGAATGTACTCACCATTTTATAGAAAACTAACTTTTCGACCGATTATTTTCAAAGAAAACGGGATTGTATATCGGAGAAAATAGTTATATTTGCAGGCTACTTACTATTGTCGAACGAAAAAAGATGAAATGATGTTATACGGAGATGATGAATATCGGCGAGAAGAACTGATTCGGAATATCGAGCATCAGATAGAGCAGATGACGCTCCGACAGTTGGAGATGTTGCATTATGAACTGTCCACCAAGGATTATTCTTCAGAAGGATAGTAGGTATTGGCCGTATTTACCATGTTTTTAAACACAAGATTATGAATGTAGAAAGTATTAAAGAGATCATAGAGCGGCAGCCGAACCTGTCGACCGTATTAGGTATGAACTTTATCTCCACGCCCGAGGATGATATCTGTAAGGCTACCATGAAGGTAAATGAGAATAATCGTCAGCCATTCGGTTTCCTGAGTGGTGGCGCCTCGTTAGCCTTGGCCGAGAATGTGGCCGGCGTGGGTAGCACGGCGCTGTGTCCGGGAAAGATATGCGTGGGTATCAGTGTGAGTGGTGAGCATGTAAAGGCTGTCTCCGAGGGAGATACCGTAACGGCTATTGCCCGTCTGGTGAGCAAAGGAAGGAAGTTGCATGTGTGGGATGTGCATATTACCGACACGGCAGGTGATCTGATTAGTACGGTGCATGTCACCAATTATATAATCACTCCGAAGAAAGAAAAATGATGACTGCATTCGCTATCTATCGTTTACCACGACAGGAGATGTGCACCTGTGTGATACAGAAAGAAGGAGAGGTGGCAGAGATTCCCTCATGTTCCTCACTGAGCGACAAACAAGGATTCGTGTTTGCGCCCTTTGATATCTCAACGGCAAATCCCATCCTTCTCATTCGTCCGGATGAGGTGCTGAGGATATATCCTGATGCCTTGAACAGTGGTGACTATAACTGTTCGTTGTCGACAGGTAATTTCTCGCAGAAACTCTCTGATCCCCGTATGCGTTACGGTTTTGATTTCCGCAGTTTCTTCGCTCATCTCACCGACGGACAATTCCAAAAGATTGTGCTTTCCCGCAGGGCTGATGAACCGGCAGAGGTGAAAGATCCAATTACCTTGTTTCAGCATGCCTGCCGACTCTATCCCCGGATGTTTGTCTCCTTGGTATCTACGCCGCAGGGTGGCACTTGGCTGATGGCTACTCCTGAGATTCTTTTGGAGAAGCGCGAACAACAATGGATCACCATCGCCTTGGCAGGAACGATGGCATTGAAGGGAGAACAACTGCACTTCGAGCATCGTGGTGATGAGGAGACTGTCGGTATCCGTTGGTCACAGAAGAATCTTCAGGAACAACGGTATGTTGCTACCTATATCACGGAGTGCTTAGAGCAGTATTCCACCCAGATTCATGAAGACGGACCCTATACGGTGCGTGCGGCAGACCTCGTTCATCTGCGCAGTGATTTCGTGTTTACCCTGCAAGCCCCCTCGCAGATCGGTAGTCTCCTTTACCGACTGTTCCCCACGCCGGCTGTCTGTGGATTGCCCAAACGTGAGACCTTCGCGTTTATCCGTCAGAATGAGCGTGTGCCCCGCCGTTTCTATAGCGGTTTCTCCGGACCTCTGATGGTTGAGGATGAGACCCATCTGTATATCTCTCTGCGATGCATGGAGATACAACAAGAGGGCTACAGCCTGTATGCCGGAGGCGGACTGTTGAAAGACAGTGTCGAGCAGTCGGAATGGGAAGAGACCGAGGCCAAGATGGGCACTATGCGAAGAGTGATAATTGATAATTGATAATTGATAATTGAAAATTTTGCGAGTAAGCGAACGTAGAGTGAAGCATGCTTTAGCGATACGAACCAAACGCCTCGCCCCATGCCTATGGGGAGAGGATGGGAGAGGGGGTAACCCTAAACTCTAAACCTTAAACCCTAAACAAATAAAATGTACAGCGATATAGAGAACGTAAATATACTGACAGCCCTGATGGTGGCCCATGGCATCCGTCATGTGGTGGTTTGTCCGGGGAGCAGGAATGCCCCCTTGGTACACAACTTCACCGTATGTCCCGACCTCAACTGCTATCCAGTTACTGATGAGCGCAGTGCAGGTTTCTATGCCTTAGGCTTATGTCAGGCACATCCATGCTCTCCCGTTGCTGTATGTGTTACCTCGGGAACAGCCCTGTTGAATCTTTTTCCTGCCGTGGCAGAGGCATTCTACCAGCATCTTCCACTGGTGGTGATCAGCGCCGACCGTCCACAAGCATGGATTGAGCAGTTAGACGGTCAGACTCTCCAACAACCGAATGTCTTCGGAAAGTTTGCCTCCCGATCAGTTGATTTACCAGAGATACCTAAGGATGACAGCGGAATAGACCATGAATGGCTACGCACACAACGCTGGTATTGTAACCGCTTGGTAAACGAGGCTTTATCGATGTTCGGTGCATCCCGCTTGTCTTACCGTCCGGTACATATCAATATCCCCATTAGCGAACCGCTCTTCTCGTTTAATACAAAGGAATTGCCTCAGGAACGGGTGACTCATTATCAGGAATCAGCCACGATGGTGGATGAACAGCTGGTCCGTCAGTTGGCTGAACGCATACGCAAGGCACGCCGCCCGATGATTGTCATCGGACAGTATCCCCACCTCACTATTGCTGATGCCACCATTGGCCGGACCTTTGAGGCTCATGGGCCCGTCCTTTACGAGGCATTGGCCGGGCCATTGGGGGGCAAACAATTTGACGAGGTGCTTTATCATCATCATGATGATGAATCTTACCGCCCGGATTTCCTCCTCTATGGGGGTGACACCATTGTGAGTAAACGACTAAGGAAATTCCTTCGTGAAGGTGATAAGGAGGTGTGGGAGATTAGTGAAGACGGTGATATCCATGACACCTTCCAAGGGGTGGATCGGGTGATCCATGGTAATCTGCGGATGATTCTCCAACAGTTGGCTGCGTTATTGGGTGATACTCCATCTGAGCATCTCTCAGACGATTACCTCAAGGGGTGGCAACAAGCCATGAAGCGCCAACGGATCTTATGTGATCAGTATCAACCCTCATTCTCGCAAATGTATGTGGTGAAGCTCTTTGAGGAATTTTTCCTGTCTTCGCAAGAAAGCGATAATGGTCATTCCGTGGTGCATTATGCCAACAGCAGTGTTATCCGTCTGGCGAATATCTATGCCCGTCATCAGGTGTATTGCAACCGTGGTGTGAATGGTATTGAGGGTTCTCTCTCTACTGCTGCGGGCTTCTCCTTGGGCACAACAGAGAAAGTCTTTGTCGTTATCGGTGATCTGTCGTTCTTCTATGATAGCAATGCCCTGTGGAATGAGTCGTTGAAAGGCAACCTGCGTATCCTATTATTAAATAATGGTGGTGGCGGAATCTTCCATCAGTTGCCGGTGGCAGAGAAGAGTCCCGAGGCCATCCCCTCAGTGGCGGGTTATCATCATGCGACAGCCAAAGGCCTCTGCGAGAGTTATAACATTATCTATTATAGTGCGCACGATGAGAAAGAACTGAAACAAACCATGCAACAGTTCTTCTCACAAAAGACCGATCGCCCTGTATTATTGGAGGTTTTCACCGACAAGGATGTAGAAGCAAGGATGGTGAAAGAGTATTACACCATGTAAATTGTTAGCAATCATTTGGAGGTCTCATAAAAAAGACCTACCTTTGTTATCAAATCAAATAATAGAAGTTTATGGAGCAAAGAATTTGGAAATCTACACATACGTTTAAGGAGATTCTCTTCGAGGAATACAACCATATTGCGAAGATCACCATCAACAGGGCAAGATACCGCAATGCCTTTACACCGCAGACCACGCTCGAACTCTCGCAGGCATTCAGCATCTGCAGGGAAGACAGTAATATCCGTGTGGTAATCCTAACAGGAGCCATGTCGGAGGTACCCGAAGGGAAGAAGTTGGAGGATGTGAAGCATGCCTTCTGCTCGGGCGGCGACATGCATGTGAAAGGGCGTGGCGGTTATGTGGATGACAAGGGTGTGCCCCGACTGAGTGTCTTGGATGTGCAGATGCAGATACGCCGATTACCCAAGCCGGTCATCGCCATGGTCAACGGTTATGCGATTGGTGGCGGTCATGTGCTGCACGTGATGTGCGATCTGACCATTGCCTCTGAGAATGCTATCTTCGGACAGACGGGTCCTAAGGTGGGTTCTTTCGATGCGGGCTTCGGCAGCAGTTATCTGGCAAGAATGGTAGGACAGAAGAAAGCGCGTGAGATATGGTTCCTCTGTAAGCAATACACCGCCGAAGAGGCAGAGCGTATGGGTATGGTCAATAAGGTAGTGCCTCTTGCACAACTCGAAGATACCTGTGTGGAGTGGGCGGAGATTATGATGGAGCGTTCTCCGTTGGCCTTGCGAATGATCAAGGCAGGACTCAATGCCGAACTGGATGGACAGGCAGGTATTCAGGAGTTGGCAGGCGATGCCACCATGCTATACTATACAATGGATGAAGCGCAAGAGGGTGGAAAGGCTTTCTTAGAGAAGCGTAAGCCCGACTTCGATAAATATCCTAAGTTCCCTTAAAAGTGAAGAGTTTTGCATTTGTCAACACAGAGATACTGAGTAACAGAGATTTTATAATAACTCTGTGTCTATACGTAGTGAAAACGATCGGGGACTGGCTCAACCTGCAGGGGGTGCCTGTCCCCGTTAATGAAAAGTGAAGATGAAGAGATACCATATATCCATCAGCGAGCGGGTCTTCCATTTCAAGCAGCCCGCAGGAACCTCACGGGGCGTGTACCTCACCCGTAAGTCTTGGTTCGTACATATCCGTTATGCTGACAGACTGCCTGATCTTGTAGGCATCGGAGAGTGTGCCCCACTGCCCAACCTCTCCTGTGATGATATCCCCAACTACGAGGAGGTGCTGCGTAAATTCTGCGATTACGTAGAGGAAATGGGGTTTATCCCTAATAATGACATGGCTGATTATCCTTCCATGATATTCGGTTTGGAGACGGCCTTGCAGCATTTGCATCAACAGAGAAAGATGACTGAGGAAACGGGGGATGACCTGTTATCCCCCTACCAGATCTTTCATACGAGATTCTCAAGGGGAGAGTGTGGTGTTCCAATCAACGGATTGGTGTGGATGGGCAACTACGAGGAGATGGCACAACGGATGGAGGAGAAGATTGCAGCCCATTTCCATTGTGTAAAACTGAAGATCGGAGCCATCGACTTTGATAAGGAGTTGGATCTTATTCGTAGGATACGTGAGCGATTCACCAAAGAGCAGATAGAGATTCGGGTGGATGCCAACGGAGCCTTTTCACCCGAGGAGGCTATGGATAAACTGCACCAGTTGGCTGAATATGATCTCCACTCTATCGAACAACCGATACGACAGGGACAGTGGGAGGAGATGGCTCGTTTGTGTGAGCATACGCCGCTGCCCATCGCGCTGGATGAAGAATTGATCGGAGTGAATACTGATGATGAGAAGATCCGCTTGCTTGATACGATCAAACCGCAGTATATTATCCTCAAGCCCTCTCTGCATGGAGGTATGTATGGCACATCCGGGTGGCTTCATCTGTCAAGTAGGAGAGGAATAGACTGTTGGATAACCTCCGCATTAGAGAGTAATATCGGATTGAATGCTATCGCCCATTATACTGTCCGCATGTATGAACTCTTCGGTTATCTTTCACTACCTGATGGTTCGATGCGGCCACAGGGCTTGGGCACCGGACAACTCTTTACCGACAATATCCCTTTGCCACTTGAGATAAGGGGCGACCAACTGTGGTTTAATCCTAAAGAATTGTCCTCATCTATAAGGGATGGGAGTTATCGTTAACGTTATTGTTTTTCAGCGCGTGTAGAAGAGAGTACTCAAACTCGGGGTTAATCTCTTCTAACCGACTGACGATCTCCTGGATGTCTTTCCTTCGGGTGTCGTGCTCGTAGGGACATTGTTTGATCTGTTGTTGATACTGCTGTTCTTCAGCCATCTTCCGGAGATCATTCTCACGCACAAGGCAGAGTGGACGGATGATGGTCATATCAAACTTATCCATCTTCAAGAGGGGTGGCATCGAGTCTAACCGTCCGTTGAACGTGAGATTCATCAGGGCTGTCTGCATCAGGTCATCTTTATGATGCCCTAATGCGATCTTGTTGCATGCCAATGTCTTTGCTGTTTCAAAGAGTTTCTTTCGGCGATACCACGAACAGAGGAAACAGGGCGTCTTCTGCCGATTCTCATCAACATCAAAGGCTGTCTCAACGATATGTAAGGTGATGCCCTGGCGAGTGGCAAAGGCAGAGAGGTACTCCTCATCACTCTGATAAGGGATGTTGCGCATACGTACATACGCAGCCTCCACCGTAAACCGTGGTTTGAAGATCTTGCTTTGAGCGGCCAACAACTCCAAGAGGGCCAGTGAGTCTTTTCCCCCGGATAACCCTACCAGTATCTTATCACCATCCTCAATCAGATGATAATCCTTGATGGCCTTGCCCATCTGTTTCCGTATCTTCTCTTTGTATTGCATATCTACCTTATTCGGGTATAAAGGTAGGTATATTTTTTGAAATCCTTGTCAGAATAACAAGAATCTTTCCATTCCGGTTAAATAAAAAGGGTGCAATTCCTGCACCCCCTGCCGTTACCGGCTTTATTAACGATATGAATTAGACAATGTCTTTTCTATATTCTATCATTCTTTTGTTGTTGCAAAGATATTACAATTTTCGGATGACTCAAAGAAAAGGCAGGTATAATCCATCATAGACAATGGACAAAACATGTTTTTCTGGACAAAACAAGGAAAATGCCGATAAAATTGTCCAATCTTTTGCATTGAATAATTACATTTTATATTGTTGAGCAGTCATCATGTGGAAAGATATTCATTCTATAAACGAATTACATTCAATGCGTAAACACATAACGATCGTATTACTCTTTCTCGCCAACATGGTGATGGCAGGAACAGGGAAATGGGAGAGTCAGGTAACGGGTACCTTACTCAACTATACCACGTCTTCAGCCACCACCACGGCCGCTACCGATATAAACGGGAAACCGATGATGGTGGTGTATCTTGAGAATCTCGGATTCCAGAAGATTGGACAAAACAGCAATGCCGAGGATGTGGCGTGGTTGAGAGAACAAGGCTATCAAGTGATTGAGATTGACTATGCCAAAAACGAGCAGGCTGTATCACCTCACCTGAACAAAGACATTATCGCCATCAACAGCAGTCTACAGAGTGGTAAGTTCTGTGGTTGCAACTGCTCTCCCTCACGCTCGTATATCTTGATGGAGGGTTACCGTATCTGTCGTGATATCTCCTACTATCTGGATGATCCGAGTGTTTATAATTATCCCGACGCTTATAAAACGACGACGGGCGATTCTCTTTATCTCGATCTGGTGTATCCTGCCAATCCTTCCTCGAAAGTGCCTGTGGTGGTGACTTTCTCCTATAGCAATAGTTTTGCAACGGCAGCTAATGGAAAGTTGACAGCAGCAAATAAACACATGCGAATGAACTTAAACAATACCTGGGGACAGTTTAAGGACAGTTTTGTGGAGGGTGCCTCGGCAGTCGGTTTTGCCTGGGCCATCTGTGATCACCCCAAGTATTGTGATTGGGGTCAGGGAAAGTACAATGGAGGAGCCAACAAGAGTTTGGGTGCCATAGAAGTTAATCCTGATGCAGCCCGCAAGGTGAAGTCGGCTATCAGGACTGTACGTGGTGTCGGTAGGTCGCTCGGACTCAATGGTGATGTGGTGGTTACGGGTTTCTCTCGTGGCTCTACTGCTGCCTCTCTGGCTGTTGGCGACGGAAAGATAGATGCTTTTGAGGATGCATCTTCTGGAAGATTCCCCGATGAGAGTAGTCTGGTGCAGTGTGCTGTTTTGGGTCCTGGTATGTTCGACTACGGACAGGCGCTCACCTCCTCTAATGAATACAAGCACATGAGTGGATATATTACTGCCACACAGGGCGCGTCATGGGAACATCAGGGTGCACTTGCCACCATCGTGAGTTCCTCGTCAGCCCCTACACTCTTTTTCCACAATACCAATGATTTCTTCTCAGACAACAATAAAGACCCCCAAGGACTGTATGCTACACAGGCCAAGTTGATGAAGGAAAAACTCGATGCTTTGGGCGTTCCTACACAGTTGTTGACAGATTACAGCAGCGGTCATGCCGTGCCTCAGACAGAATCTGCCTTGCGACAGATGTATGATTTCATGTCGAGTCATGTCTCTACCGCTACAGGCATCATAACGGTCAGAAAGAATAGGGATGCTGTCTCAACACCCTATGATCTCTTGGGGCGCAGGGTAAGCAGCAACTACAAAGGATTCTTCATCCTCAACGGCCACGTTTATTGACGGTGACATAAAGTATTATCAATCATAATCATTATGTCTGTCAAGCGTATAGCGTGATGTTTTTTATCATCTTTAACTTCGTTGAAGATACGCTCGTTCGGAAATGAAAAGAAAAATTTAATTTTTTCTTTTGCATTTCACTCACTTATCTGTATCTTTGCGGATAGATATATTTTTGAAAGGAACAAGATCAATAAAACATATTATAATGAAAGAGGTGAAGTTGAATAATGGGGTCATCATGCCCCAACCTGGTTTTGGAACCTTCCTGACTCCTGATGGAGAGACGGCCGTGAATGCCGTTCGTTGTGCTATCGAGCAGGGTTACCGTCATATAGATACGGCTGCGGTATATGGTAATGAGGTGAGTGTGGGCGAGGGTATCCGTCATGGTGGTGTGCCCAGAGAAGAACTGTTCATCACCAGTAAGGTTTGGAACACCGAGCGTGGCTATGAGACCACTTTACGCGCTTTTGACAAGACCATTAAGGATCTGGGAGTGGACTATCTTGACCTGTACCTGATCCACTGGCCGGCAAACAAAAAGCAGTTTGGCGATGCTGCCGATGGTATCAACCAGGAGACATGGCGTGCCTTGGAGAAGTTGCATAATGAGGGCTTGATCCGTTCTATCGGACTGAGCAACTTCATGCCGCATCATCTGGATGCCATACTGGCAAAGGCTGAGGTGATGCCAGCCGTTGATCAGATAGAATACCATCCGGGATTCATGCAGCAGGCATGTGTCGACTGCTGTAAAGAGAAAGGCATTACCGTAGAGGCATGGAGTCCGTTAGGCCGTGGACGTGTGATCTTCGACGAGTTGCTCATGGGCTTGGCCGAGAAGTATGGCAGTACGGTGGCACAACTCGTTATCCGTTGGGTGATGCAGAAGGGTATCGTTCCACTGGTGAAGTCGGTAACCCCCAGTCGTATCGAGGAAAACTATCAGGTATTTGATTTCCAGATCACCGATGAGGATATGGCACTTATCGACGGTATGACAGCTGAGCGTATTGGCAGCGATCCTGATGAGGCTGACTTCTAAAGATGTTTTCTCAAAAGGTATCAGATTTTCTTGAAGAGTGGTACGACACCTCCGATCGGGTGTTGGTGAAGACCAGTGGCTCTACCGGTGCGCCCAAACCCTTGTGGGTAGAGAAGCGCCGGATGGAGGCATCGGCCCGGATTACCTGTGATTTCTTGGGTTTGAAACCGGGCGATACGGCCCTGTTGTGCATGCCGTTGGATTTCATTGCCGGTAAGATGATGGTGGTGCGTGCCATCGAACGGAAACTCCGACTGATATGCATAGCACCTACCGGTCATCCTATGACTGCTGCACAAGGAATGATGTACGACTTCACCTCTACTCCGTTTGCATCATACCCCGTCTCTCTACCTACCGAGATCACTTTTGCCGCCATGGTGCCTCTGCAGGTATATAACAGTTTGCAGGAGCAACAAGAATGTCAGCAACTGATGAAGATCCGACAGTTGATCATTGGTGGCGGTGCTATTGATGATCCGTTGGCAGAGACGCTGAAATCCTTTCCCCATGCGGTATGGAGCACCTACGGCATGACCGAGACGCTGTCGCATATCGCTTTAAGACGGTTGAGTGGGGAAGAGGCATCCGAGTGGTACACCCCTTTCGACGGTGTACATCTGTCATTGACTACTGACCAGTGTCTGGTTATCGATGCCCCTCATGTGTGTGAACAGCCGTTGGTAACGAATGATATCGCAGAATTGTTAGACGACGGTTCTATGCATTTCCGTATTATCGGCAGGAAAGATAACGTGATCTGTTCGGGAGGCGTGAAGATACAGATAGAAGAGGTGGAGAAAGCCTTGCACCCCCATCTCTCCGTGCCATTCGTTATCTCCAAACGGAAAGATCCGAAGTTTGGTGAAGTGGTGTTTCTTTTGTATGAGAGCGCAGAAGAGCAAGATTTCTCTCAGGCTATCTCATCCCTTCCCAACTATTGGCAACCGAAATATTGTCTGCGGGTAGATCATATCCCTATGACAGAAACAGGTAAGCCCGCACGAAAAGAAGTGGAGCGGATAGTGGCCTGCCATGCATCACTTGGCAAACCTATATCTTAATATTCTATCTCCTTCTAACTCCCTTTAACTACAAGGTATGCGTAGCCTTGCAAGGACGTCAGAACATAGGCGGGGGCATGAGCCCCCGTTTTTGTATCGTCAATCAACAGAACCCCAAGGGGGTGACAGGATATTGTGCCGCCCCTGCGGGGCTTATATATGTGGGATACGATTCCTCACGGGGGTTGACACCCCCGCCTATGCTGTATCGCCCCTGCGGGGCTTATCCCTCATCGAGGACCCCAATCCCTCATCGAGGACTTGATCCGCGATCTGCTGCGGAAAAACACGGAGGAGATCCCGGGTCGGTGCCCGGGATGAGGAGCAGTATGCTGTATCGCCCTTGCAGGGCTCATGCCCGCATACAATCTTTCAGGACCCTGTCCTAAATTGCGAAACTTTTATTAATAAACCGTCTTCTCTGGTTGATTAAACGACTCCATAGCCTTTAGAAGGGCATTCTTTAAGCACTGACCGTTAGATATCTGAGCATTTACACGACTGATATTTTCTATCATCTTCTCATATCGCTCACTTGTCATATCTTTAAGTATGTGGTCGAGTTCTTGGAGTGAGTCGATGAGGATTCCTATGCCTTCTTCCTCTACGAGAGGAGCTAAGGCAGCGCATCTCCATATGATTAACGGCAGACCGGCACGGATATAGAACGATGCCTTATGAGGACTGTTATACTTCAGGTATTCACCCCATGGACCCGAGCATTCATCCAAGCTGTCTCCATCCCATATCAGACCGAAATTTGCCTGAACTTTTTCAATAAAATCTGTATCTTTCATGAATGGATGTCGGATGATGTTTTTGTTATCGCACAGTTCAAGATCTTTGTTATTGCCATATAACAGAAGCTTATAGGAGAACGATTGATGCGATAACTGTTCCAGAAAACTGTTTTTCCTTTTTGCCAGACCACCAGCATAGGCCACCGTGATATTCGTTGGTTCTAATGACGGAGAATCTTTCGGAGATGAATCTGCCAAATAATCATGAAATCCCATAACCCCTACCGGATGACTATAGCCATGATCTAATAGCCATGATCTCATTGCGGTGTTTGCCGCGATCAGATAATCCGCATTCATCAGTTTCTTAATCTCTTTGGGCACCTTTACTTTTCCTCTTCGGAAGGAGCCCAAGTCATGGATAAACACGATAGAACTGGCTTTCCTAAACCTTGCGAATCGGCACAGAAAGACGAAATATTTCTTAACGGGATATTGTAAGAAGAGAATATCGCCTTTTCGGAGTCTTAACACCAACAGTCCGATACCTATCAGGTTCAGTAGGAACGCAACCACCTTATTATTATGAAAAGAGATAGGCAAGCCTAAATTAACAGCTCCCATTGACCGTAGGACTGTCTCATAATCACTTTTTGCCTTACTCCCTGCGCTTTCCGCATTACGATAACATCGGGATATATAACACAATCTTCTTTGCATATTCAATATAAATTATAAAAATACATATTGTTCATTTATATTCTGACAGTCATCATGCTGACAATAAATGAATAACATTGCAAAGATAGTATTTTCCTCACAACCTAACTATATATATTAGAAATGATTAACAGTTCAACTAAGAATAAGAGCTCTTATTCTTGGTCATACGGATAACGGTTTCGAATGCCTGTAGTGCCTCATGATCGATGACGATAGGCGCTCATCATCCTTCCCTGAAGAAATCGAGCGCCTCTTTGATGTCTTCCTCACCAACCACTTGGTTAATCTGGATATCTCCGATATTACCTAACAGCGTGAAGTTGATGACACCAGCGGTATTCTTCTTGTCATGGTGCATCAGTTCGAGCAGTTCGGGATAATCCTTACAGGTGATATCCATCGTGCCGTAGTAGGTGCGGATGAAAGCAACGGTCTGACGGAGCATGTTCATGGGGAACTGACATCTTACCGCACTGAGATACAGTTCGCAGATCATGCCATAGGCAACGGCAAAACCGTGTTGTATGGGTTGCCCCTTACGCAGCGAGAAGGTCTCGAAGGCATGACCGACGGTATGACCGAAGTTCAGTGCCTTACGCATATTCTGTTCATAGGGATCTACCTCTACCACATTCTCTTTCACCTTCACACTGGCACCCACCATCAGTTGCAGTTTCTTCAGGATGTCATTATCGATGGAGGCATCCTTGTCGCTGAGCGCTTCCAATGGGAAATTGAGCAGATCTGCCCACATCTTATTGAAACTGATCAGTCCGTGCTTGAGCATCTCGGCATAACCAGAGAGGATATTCTCATAGTCGAGCGTCTTCAGGAATAAGGTATTCAGGATGACGTAGTCGGGATCGTTGAATACTCCCACCTCGTTCTTCAGTCCGTTCAGATTGATGCCCGTCTTACCACCTACCGATGCATCTACCATAGCCAGCAGGGTAGTGGGGATGTTAATAAAATTGATGCCTCGTTTGAAGGTAGATGCCGCGAAACCACCTAAGTCGGTTACCATGCCACCACCTAAGTTGATCATACAAGAATGGCGCGTGGCCCCCTGTCTGCTGAGCTGCTCCCACACGTACATTAATGATTGTATATCCTTATGTGCATCCGTCGCGGGGATGGTGATCACCGATGCGTCTTTCAGGCAAAGGTAGTCTTTGATCAGTGGCCAACAATGTATAACGGTATGTTCGTCGGTAAGTACAAATATCTTATCATGATCACATTCGGAGATAGCCATGGCTAAGTCTTCCTGCAAATTCCCTGAAATAATCACTCTCTGTTCCATATACTCTATTTACTATATCAGTGTGCAAAGGTAAAGTTTTTTATTGATAATATTTATATTTTAAAGTTTTTTCTTATTTAAAAGATTAAACCTTAAACAATAGATTCGCGTCAAAAGTGCAAATATTTTAGGTAAGGATTATAATAGTTTTTTTAATGAGAAGAGTACTTCCCCTGCTAATCCTGTTCGTCGTGATGACAGCAGGCGCTTATGCACAAGACAAGAAGATAACGGGTCAGATCAGCGATCGTGATACCAAAGAGGCTGTCCCACAGGTGACCATCCAACTGTTGAAAGCCGACAGCACTTTCGTAACGGGTGCTATCTCGAATGATACTGGTGACTTCACCATAACAGCTCCAGACAACGGGAAGTATATCCTCAAGATGTCGAGTGTGGGTTACCTTACCACCACAAAAGACGTTACCATCTCAGACAACAAGAATATCGCATTAGGAAAGATTATTATTGGTGCCGATGCCGTGATGCTGAAAGAAACGACGGTAACGGCACAGGCTGCCAAGATGACCATCATAGAAGATACGGTCATCTATAATGCCGCAGCATATCGTGTCCCTGAAGGATCTGTCGTGGAAGAACTCGTGAAGAAACTGCCCGGTGCAGAGGTGGACGACGATGGTAATATCACCATCAATGGAAAGGCCGTAAAGAAGGTGAAGGTAGATGGTAAGGAGTTTATGACGGGTGATACCAAGATTGCCATTAAGAACCTGCCTACGTCGATCGTTGAGAAAGTAAAGGCATACGATGAGAAGAGTGACCTGTCGCGAATCACCGGTATTGATGACGGAGAGGAAACTACCGTGATCGACTTCGGACTGAAAGAGGGTATGCACAAGGGTGCCTTTGCCAATGTGGATGCCGGTGTTGGTACGAAGCACCGTTATGCGGAGAAGATGATGGCATCGTATATGAACAATACGCACCGTTATATCGTGGTGGGTGATGCCAATAATATCAACGACCGTGGTTTCTCGGGTGGACGTGGCGGTGGCGGTAACGGTCTGAACGCCTCCAAGACGTTAGGTGCCAACTTCAATTACGAAAAGAGAAATAAGTTCCAGTTTGATGGTAGT
Organism: uncultured Prevotellaceae bacterium; assembly: GCA_902797505.1. GTDB lineage: Bacteria > Bacteroidota > Bacteroidia > Bacteroidales > Bacteroidaceae > Prevotella. The sequence continues at coordinate 23,368 of CADBSW010000023.1, forward strand.
GTGAGATGGAATCATAGCGATGGTGACCGTCAGTCTATCTCATCTGTAGAAAACTTCGTCAGTACGGCTGCTTCTTTCTCAAATAGCAGTAATAAGAACTTCAGTAGGAATGATCGCCTGGAGGCGCAGATGCGCTTGGAGTGGATGCCTGATAGTATGACGAATATCCATTTCCGTCCGAGTTTCAATCGCAATGGCGGCGACGGCTATTCCGTGGGTGAGAGCGCCTCATATACAGAGGATCCTTATAAATATGTGGAAGATCCGCTGTCGGATGATGGATTAAGCGTACTCGATGATAAAGATCTGGTAGTGAACAAACGTTCGAATAAGTCGGCATCGAACAACGGTTCTACATCCGTTGATGCCACGTTGCAGATCAACCGCAAACTGAACAACATGGGTAGAAACGTGACGGTGAGAGGGTCGGTCAACTACAGTGATAGTGACAGTAAGTCGCTGTCATCTAATGATGTGCACCTGTATCAGGTGATGAACTACCTGGAGACCGGCGACTCCACCTATATCACCAACCGTTATAACCTCACACCGAGTAAAAACTGGGGATATAGCCTGCAGGCAACTTATAGTGAACCGATTCAGAGAAGTACTTTCCTGCAGTTCAGTTATCAGTTCCAGTACAAATACAGCAAGAGCGACCGTTCTACATTCGATTTCAGTAAGGACGCCTATGATATGTTTGGCTATTACGATGGGAAGTATGATGGATGGAATCATTATTTCACCGGACTGACCAACCCTATGGACAGCTATCTGGATGATGATCTGAGTCGGTTCGCAGAATATAAGAACTATATCCATGAACTGCGTGTCACCTTGCGATGGATACGTCAGAAATACCAGTTGAACGCCGGTTTGATGCTCCAGCCGCAGACATCTAAGTTCATCCAGCGTTATCAGGGTATTAATATCGACACGACCCGTCATGTGCTGAACTTCTCTCCGACATTGAATCTGAGATATCGTTTTACCCGTCAGGAGCAGTTGCGCGTGGAATATAGGGGTAGCACCTCGCAGCCCAATATGTCGGATCTGTTGGATATCACCGACGACAGCGACCCGCTGAATATCACGAAGGGTAATCCCGGACTGAAACCCTCGTTCAGGCATAATATGCGTGTGCAATACAACAACCACATCCAGAACCACATGCAGAGTATTATGTTCAATGCGAACTACAGCAATACGCGCAACTCAATCAGTAGGATGGTGACGTATGATGAGAAGACCGGTGGACGGACGACACGTCCTGAGAATATCAACGGCAACTGGGATGCCAGCGTGGGATTCACCTATAATGTGGCTATTGACAGTGCAGGCGTGTGGAACGTGTCAACATCTACCAACTATAGTTATACCAACAGTGTGGGATACGTTACCCTGAACCGTAATGAGTCTTCACAGAAGAATACTACACGTAGCCAAAGTGTGAGAGAGCGCCTGCAACTTAGTTTCCGTAAAAACTGGTTTGAGATTACGGCAGATGGTAATGTGAACTATAATCATAACCGTAACCTGCTGCAGACGAACTCTAATCTTGACACATGGCATTTCTCTTATGGTGGCAGCATGAATATCTACGCACCATGGGGCTCCAGCATCACCACGGATATCCACCAAACAAGTCGAAGAGGATATAACGACGCAACGATGAACACCAATGAGTTGATCTGGAACGTGCAGGTGGCACAGAGTTTCATGAAAGGTAAACCGCTGACGGTTACCCTGCAGTTCTACGATATCCTGCACCAACAGAGCAACTTCTCACGTGCAATCAATGCGATGCGTCGTAGTGACACCTCTTATAATACAATCACCAGCTACGCTATGTTGCATGTCATCTACCGTATCAATGTCTTCGGAACGAGAGAGGCCCGTCGTGGTATGCGGTTCCCGGGTATGAACATGGACTTCGGTGGTGGTGACCGTATGCGTAACCGTGGCATGGGAGGAAACCGTGGTGGCGGTGGCGGTCCTCGTGGCGGTGGCTTCGGCGGCGGACGAGGAAGGTAGTTTTATAGTTTATAGTTCATAGTTCATAGTTATGATTAGCCCTTTAGGGCGTAACAGCATAGGCGGGGGCGTGAGCCCCCGTATTGGTATCATCATCCCATTTATTAATCCCGTAGGGATGACACAGCATAGACGATGGCAGCCTCTGTGTCTCAGTACCTCTGTGTTTATATTTGATGCAATCCCGATATCAAGCCCGTGATGAACGTTTATAAATTAACTTTTTGCAACGTAATTTATCTTTTATCTCATTAAACGTTCTTACGCTGTTTCCATCTAACATGCAATGAACGTTGATGGTATGAAAAAAAATATTCTGCTGATACTGTTCTTGACGGTATCAGTTTTTTCTTTTGCCCAGAGTCGAAGGATATCAGGAACGCTGATAGACAAAGACACGAAAGAGGGCGTGATGCAGGCTACTGTACAGTTGTTGAAGGGTGACAGCACCTTTGTGAATGGCGCTATCTCTGATGATCAGGGTAAGTTCAGTGTTACTGCTCCACAGAATGGTAAGTATCTGTTGAAGATTACAAGTATCGGTTATAAGACGCTCGTGCGGGATATCTCGATAACCGGTGATAAGAACGTAGCGCTT
>CADBSW010000024.1 GCA_902797505.1 uncultured Prevotellaceae bacterium
CCTTTCATGAAAGACTATGCCAAGAAATACAAGAAAAATAAGTTGGCTATGCTCAACGTCTCCATCGACAAAAAGAAAGAAGACTGGTTGAAAGCCAATAAAGAAGAGAATCTGCCATGGACTTCCGTGTGGGATGATCAGGGAGTTGCTCAGGGCTTCGGTGTGAGAGCCATCCCTTCAGTATGGTTGTTAGATAAGAATGGCAAGATTATCTTTTCGCAAAAGTGGGGTGACAGTATCGGTGCTGAACTTCGCAAAGTTTTTGGTTATTGAAACTTTTACATACAGAGGTTAAGAGATAGGGTCGCTCTACTGTGCCATGGCCTAATTTCTTGGACAAGGGAGAAGTTGCCAATTTATACAATGTGAAGGCTATTCCCGCCATGTTCCTAATGGATGCTAACGGCAAGCTGATTGCCACCGGCGAGGATGCCCGTGGCGAGCGACTGGCCAAGAGATTGACAGAGGCCTTCCAATAAGTTACGGCATATTAAGAAAATCGCATTTTCTTCATAGATGATTTCCCCGCTGCTCCATCAAGGTGAGTGGCGGGGATTATATTTATCATCTAACTGTTCCTATACTCTCTTGGTGACATCCCCATCAAGTTATGAAACAAGCGAGAGAAATAGTAGGCATCACTAATGCCTACCTTGTGACAAATGTGGTTTATCTTCAGGTGGGTTTCCTTCAATAACCTGCAGGCATGCTCAATACGCAGTTTGTTTAAATAGTTGAGCGGACTGTCGCCAAGTTCCTGCTTAAATCGTTGGGAAAGGTATGATTGCGTATAACCCATATAGTCGGCAAGCTCCTGAAGGGTAATCTTCTTCTCTATATTCTCCACCATATAATGGGTAACAGCCTTAATAAAACCAAAAGTGTCTGACTCGGTCTGGCGGTAAAGACGCAAATAACGCATAGAGGCCAGATAATAGTGGAGTAACGAGGAGGCATAACGAAGACTCTCCCTGTCATAACTCTTCTCTATCGTATTGAAAATTTCCTCAAAAACAATATTCCGCTCACGTATTCGCGAGTTAACGGATGGATTAATGTCTTGGGGGACGTAAGCCCCCTGTGAATAGACGGCCGCATGTTCACCGGTAAAATGAATCCAGTAGATTGTCCAGGGCTGCTCCACATCAGCGCCATAGGAATGCGGACGGTCTGGTGGCAAGATGAAAAACTGATTTGCAGAAACATGATGGATTTTCTCTCCTAAACGGTACCACCCTGCTCCCTCTACACAATAAATAAGGACATGCTCCTTGATGGGTTCCTTACGCTCTCGGTAATGCTCTTGGGCACATGGATAATAGCCTATATCGGTGATATACAGACTGGATACCAATGGGTCGTTCTGCTCCATCTCAACAACCACCTTAGGCAGCACAATAGACCGTTCTCCTATAAATCCATCTTTCATCGCTGACAAAGATAATAAAATAATCCATCTTTTAAATCATTTTTTCTATTTTTCTTGTGTTATATTATAATTATTTTTGCAAACGAATAATAACATAATTCACAATAATGGATAAAAACGACAAGCGATATCTATATTTTATATGTGCAGTCTCAGCGATGGGAGGGCTGCTCTTTGGTTACGATTGGGTTGTTATCGGTGGTGCGAAACCTTTTTATGAGTTATTCTTTGGCATCAATGAATCCCCTCTGATGCAAGGTGTAGCCATGACAACGGCATTGATTGGATGCTTGGCAGGTGCTACAGTTGCCGGAGCAGCAGCTGACAAATATGGTCGGAAACCACTGTTGATGGTATCAGCACTGTTGTTCACCATTTCTGCCATTGCCACTGGATTATTCAACGACTTCATCGTGTTCAATATTGCACGTTTCATCGGAGGTGTAGGTATCGGTGTGGCAAGCGCCCTTGCACCGATGTATATCGCTGAGGTAAGTCCCGCAGATATCAGGGGGCGAATGGTAAGTCTGAATCAGATGACCATAGTGTTAGGTATTCTTTCCGCACAAATTGTAAACATGCTATTGGCAAGAGATACGACCGTAGCGGAGAGCCAGACATGGAACATTGATTGGGGATGGCGATGGATGTTCTGGGCAGAAACACTTCCCGCAGCCCTGTTCCTATTGATGAGTTTCTTCATTCCAGAGAGTCCGGTCTTCCTCCGTCTCAAAAAGGATCACGACAACGGAACACTTCAGGGTTCGTCCGAAGCGGGATTAAAAGAACTATTTCAGTCAAAATACAGTAGTGTGCTACTTTTAGGATTGGTCATAGCTGTCTTCCAGCAATGGTGCGGCACGAACGTGATCTTTAACTATGCACAGGAAATATTTGTGGGGGCAGGCTTCAACGTTGACGGTATGTTTATCAACATTGTAATCACGGGAATCGCCAATGTTGTATTTACCATCGTGGCACTCTTTACCATAGAGAAATGGGGGCGTCGCACGCTGATGCTGTTAGGTGCCGGAGGACTGGGGCTTATTTACCTGACACTCGGAACATGTTACTATGCCGGTGTGACAGGTATCGTCATGGTTATCCTCGTAGTGGCTGCCATTTCGGTGTATGCCATGACCTTAGGTCCGGTGACATGGACATTACTGGCAGAGATATTTCCCAACCGTATCCGTGGTATAGCCATGGCTACCTGCACCTTCGCCTTATGGGTGGGATGCTGTACCCTCACTTTCTCTTTCCCATCGATGAACGCGGCTTTGGGAAGCAGTGGATCTTTCTGGATTTACAGCGCCATCTGCTTGTGTGCTTTCCTTTTCCTCTTCCATCGTTGTCCGGAAACGAAAGGAAAGAGCTTGGAAGAATTGGAAAAAGAATTGGTTCTTAAGCATTAATAATAATTGTTAATTCACTCTGCTTTGGCAAGTGGAGAAAAAAAAAATAAACTCATGGTAAAAGCGTGGAGAGAAACGGTTCTGATCCCAACGTATGAAATTGGGGAACCTGAAAAGAATCCTATTTTCTTGGAGAAAAGAGTCTATCAAGGATCCAGCGGTGTGGTCTATCCATACCCTGTCATCGAATCGATCAGTAACAAGAAGGTTGACAAAGAATGGAAGGCTGTCTATCTTGAAAACGAATATATAAAGGTGATGATACTTCCTGAGTTGGGAGGACGCATTCAGATGGCTTACGACAAGATCAAGAAGCGCCATTTTGTATATTATAACCATGTAATCAAACCGGCTCTGGTAGGACTTACCGGTCCTTGGATCTCCGGAGGAATAGAATTTAACTGGCCACAGCATCACCGTCCGTCAACTTATCTGCCTATCGACTCCACAATCAAGGAGAATGCCGATGGCAGTGTTACTGTATGGGTGAGTGAGATGGAAAAGATGTTCCACCAGAAGGGAATGGCTGGTTTTACGCTGCGCCCCGGCTGTGCCTATCTTGAGATA
>CADBSW010000025.1 GCA_902797505.1 uncultured Prevotellaceae bacterium
CCTGTTCAACGAGGAACGATACAAATCTTTCTTTTCTTTCATCTTTTTGAATAATAAAGGTGTCAACCTTATCTACAAAAAGACAAAATCGTTATTCTATTTAGACCTTTGGACGACAGAACATAGGTGGGGGCGAAAGAAAACCCCTCTCCATGTGGTGATGGGGAGGGGTTAGGGTAGGGGCAGTTCCCGTTATCGTTATCGTTAACGTTAACTTTATCTTATCTTACGATCTTTGATGTCTTCTTCTGTCCGTTACTCATACGATCCACACGGATGATCACGCCCTTGGCATGATCGCTCACGCGGCGGCCTTGCAGGTCGTAGAAGTCAGATGAAATAATATCACCATTAGCCTCATAAGCTTTTATTGATGATGTTCCGCCATCGATAACCTCAACATATAGGATACCACTCTCTCCATTGCCACGGGTTATCGAGTGGTTACCGGCAGCAACATTTTGAATAGTGTAGATGCGAACTCCAGTACTACCTTCAGGGGTAGTGGCTGATGAAACACCATATTCAACGCCATCCAGTTTGATAGAGTAATCGCTCCATGTTGACTGCACGATAATGACCGTTGCAGGATGCTCTGTCGTGAAGTTAATAACAGTGGAACTTTCCATCTTTAATCCTGAAGTGTAGTCCAGTCCATCGTAGGTTCCTGCAAACTTGGAATTGAAGCTATGCTTGTTATCTGAAGTACCAAAACTAAAGTAATCGGGAGTGGACTGTTCATCATTACCATTAAACTTCACGGTATACTTGGTTCCTTCAACTGGTGTCTGTCCTCCGCCTTGATCATCAACACTTGCCGTTGAAGGATCGTAATAATCAATACCCTCAGCCTTCTTCACTTCAGGATAGTACTCATCAACGCTCTGCTCTGCATCGGCATTCTCGGCCTTGATCATCTCTTCAACTAATGCATTGGCGAAGACCTCGATATTTGTATAGTAACCTTTCGAATCGAGGGTATATGTCTTCGCATCACTGGCATCATTGGGATTTAATCCATTAGCCGTTTCCCAAACATCGGGCATACCATCATTATCCGTATCGTAGCCAGAGGGGCGAGCTGCAGAAGTTAGGGTGTACTCTCCCTGATCTTTAACAAAGTCAATAATACCGGGACGATGGGTGACAGTCCCTCCTGTACCTGTTTTTGTTGCAGAACCAATCCATGTAGTTGTACCGTTTTTAGCTTCTTTCATGTAACGTGCATCTACACCGTCACGGTACTTAGAAGCACCGCAGAATAACAGCACTTTTTCGTATGCATTCTTTGCTGTGTGGGTTGTAACTTCACCAGTAGATACTGGGGCATCCATCTTGATAGGAACGCAATCTACGCCTGCATCATTCTTCTTATAGGTAACATTCTCTCCGTAGAGGTGTTTCTCATCAGCGATGTATCTTTCACCATCAATTGTTGATGTACCACTATCGTAAATCACACCTTTCCAATCATAGTTCTCTGCTTCAGAACCAGCCGCAGTTACGTAATTACCATTGATATAATAGCGAGAACAATAACCCATAAATGGTGATCCAGATGCATTATCGCTTGTAGCAACTGAAATTTGTGTTACTCTCTTAGTGTTAGCGGTTGCAGGACCAGCTTTATAGTAATTGTTTACCATGTTTATATGACCACCACCAGTACCACCATAACAGCCATTCCCATTACCCCAGTTGTACATTACACAATTACGGAAGTCGACAATCTCAGCCTGAATAGCATTCTCAAATACTGTTTTGTCATATTGTGCAAATTCATCTCCATATCTTGCACCACAGAAACGTGGCACGCGGTTTTGCATGTGACAAAGAAAGTTATGATGGAAAGATGCTCCTTTACCGCCCCAAATACCTCCGTAACTATGTTCACCTTTTGAGTGTCCAGGGTTAGCTAAAGCTTCACCTAATGTACACCATTGCATAGTGAAATTCTGATTATCATAGAAAGAAGCAATCTCATCGATACTCCAACTGAAAGAGCAGTGATCCCAAATAAGACCCTTTAAACCTCTTTGCCATGTTGCATCGGCTCCATCGTTAACATCTTTTTCTTCACCACGTCGGATACGGATATATCTAATAATGTTATTAGCTCCAGGACGAACTGTAAAATAACGAAGGGTAATTCCGGGATTTGGTGCTGTCTGACCAAGTATTGTGGTGTTTTCTCCTATCTTTAATTCTGATTTTAACTCTATTACTCCACCCACATCAAAGACAACAATCTTTTTGGCACTGCCACTGACTGCAGAACGGAAGGATCCTGTACCACTATCATTCAGATTGGTAACGTGGATAACATTACCTCCTCTTCCACCGGTAACATATCGTCCGTGACCCTCAGCGCCAGGGAAGGCTGGTGCCTGCGCCTGCGCTGCGGTTACCCCGAAGAGTGCTATTGATAATATTGTAAACAGTTTCTTAATCATTGATTGTATTTGTTATTTGTTATATTCTTACTGGTTCAGTTTCTCTGTGTCGTAACCGAGTTTCTCCATTTCGAGAGATGCCCAGATGAACGGACCAAGGCCTTTGCCATCGTTATCACGGATAGGTTCAGAGATATAGTACTCGAAGGAGCCGTCACGACGATAGTTGGGTTTCGTTACATATGGACCGGGGGCCGGACCGAGTCCGCTCACCTCACAACAGCGAGTCAGAGAGATGGTCTTATCCTCGTTTACACGTACGAACTCTTTCAGGATTCCCTTGTAGGCTTTGATACCTGCCTGACGATAACTGTCATCAAGATATCCCATGCGGGCACCCTTGAGCAGACAGTAGGCGAACATAGAAGAGGCTGTAGCCTCAAGATAATTGCGCGGATCTTTCACATCCAGCACATCATACCATACACCGGTCTTTGGATCCTGATGTTTTACCAAGGCGGTCATAGTGCGCTGTAATACGTCGATTACCTCACCACGGCGTGCATGGTCTTGTGGCAGACCATCAAGAATCTCTACCAAGGCCATCACATACCATCCCATGGCACGTGCCCAAGTGTGCTTCGACTGTCCTGTCTCCTTATCTGCCCAGAAGGCGGTGTGTGTCTCATCCCAAGCATGTTTCCACAGACCGGTCTTCGCATCATAGGTACGCTTGTCGGTCTTCACTACCTGGTCGATGATATCCTCGTAGTATTTCTTTGCTTTCTTACCTTTCAGCATCGGAGCAGCTTCTGTATAGAAAGGTAATCCCATGAAGATACCGTCGAGCCATACCTGGTTGGCATAGATAGCCTTGTGCCAGAATACTCCTTCTTTGGTGCGTGGCTGTTTCTCCAACTGCTTGAAGAGGGTCTTGAGAATCTCCAACTGATTTTTCTGCGGGTTCATCTTGTACATGGAGATGAGGAACTTACCCGGACGGACATTATCAAGATTGAAAGCCTCGTATTTGTATCCAGTAGCTACACCGTTCTCATCAATCATAGTCTCGGGATATTCCTGCAGGTAACTGTAGATACTCTCATCCTTATACTCTTTATAAGTATCGAGCATGGCGCACATCTCTGTTCCGCTGGTATAACTCCAATGGGGCTTCTTAGCAAAGTCGAGCAGGTAAGAGTGGGGCACACGCTGCATCTCTGAATGGGTCATCCACTCACTGTAATACTTATAAGGCATCTCTGAGAGAACGACATTGCCGTTGATCTTCAGATTGTCATAGCTGATATTCATGGCTTTACCTGTCTGGTAAACCGGTTTGCTGTATACACCGTTGAATGTACAGTTCTTCACGTTGATGGTATTGATAGTGTATGCCAGTGAGTCTGCCTCATAGCCAACGATCATCACACCGTATTTTGACTTCTCACAGGTGACGTTCTCCATGTTGACATTGCGCACGACGGGATAGAAACCACGGCAGCAAACCTCTTTCGGCTCATAGTCGGTATTGATCTTCAGAACGGCCTCACCACACTGTCCAACCTTGACATTGCGGAAGTATATGTTCTCAATGACACCACCACGACAACTGTTGGTCTTGATACGTAATACGCGGTCGAGATCGGGAGAGTCCATCTCGCAGTTCTCCACATAAACGTTCTGGCAACCGCCGGAGATCTCTGAACCAATGACCACACCGCCGTGACCATCTTCCATCACGCAGTTGCGGATGATGATGTTCTTGCTGGGAATACCTGCATAACGACCGGTAGCACCTGCACGACCGTCGGCATTACGACCGCTCTTGATAGCGATACAGTCGTCACCGGTATGGAAGACACAGTCTTCTATCAAGACGTCCTCGCAACTCTCTGGGTCACAACCATCACCGTTAGGACCTTCATTCCAGATCTTCACCTTGCGAACAGTAATGTTCTTAGAAAGTAGGGGATGAAGCACCCAGAAAGGAGAGTTCAGCAGGGTGACACCTTCTATCAGGATATTCTCACACTGGTTGAGACAAACCAACTGTGGGCGCAGTCCTTTGCCGGCACCGAAGATACGCTGGTCCATATCAACACCATCCTCTGCGTATTTCATCAGTGTGGCGCGACCACCTTCGTTCTGTTGCTTCTCAGGATAGTCGACCTCTTTGTTCTTAGCCCTTTTACCACTCATCAGCCACCAGGTGTCATCAGAGCCGTTACCATCGATGGTTCCCTCACCGGTAATAGCGATGTTCTTCTGCTGATAAGCATAGATCAGCGGCTGGTAGTTCCAGCAGTCCATACCTTCCCAGCGGGTAGGCACATTGGGATACAGTGAACGATTAAAGGCGAAGAGTAGGGTAGCGCCTTTCTCCACAACGAGATTGACGTTGCTCTTCAGGGTGATAGCACCGGTGTTCCAGGTTCCCTCAGGAACGATCACCTTACCACCGCCTGCCTTGTAGCAGGCATCAATGGCTTTGTTGATAGCCTTTTGGTTTTTAGCGGCATCGTTCACTTTCAGTGATGCACCATACTTGGTGATGACGAAAGTGTTGGACGCGAATGTCGGACTGACGATTCTTTTCTCTAACTGTTTGTACTCAGTATCCCATACGGAGGCATTAGCTACGAATGGGAACAATAAACAAAGAAGCAGTGCTTGGATGTACTTCATCTTGATTTCGGATTAGTGATTAATAGATTGCAAAGATACGAAAAATCGGGTGCAGTACAAAAGATTGTATTCTTTTTTTTACCGAGATGGAGTATCTTCGATTATTTTAACATCATTGATACGAAAAACTAAGGAATAAATTAGGTGAATAGTTAAATTTTTGATTTTTATATCTAAATATTTGCATTAATACTTTATTTCATCTATATTTGCGATTAGTTTATTAGATTTCCATGTTTGGAAATCGCTTTTCCGAGGTTGCGGCATCCTGCTGCAACCTCTTTTATGTATAGACAAAAACAAAAAGAACGATGCTTCGCGCACCGTTCTTTTCCCAACTTATAACTTATATAATAATACACGGTCAGCTTTATTCCCGTAAAACTGCATAACTAATATTCCCTCCTTAAAGGGATTCACTTTTTTAAATAACATCTCATACCCATTAATTCCTAACCCACGAGGAACGCTGGTATAACGTAAAGGCAGGTCTTCTGACTTTGCTTCGCCGCAAGGCACCTTCCCGTTTAAAAGGACAAATATTGCTATTTGTCAATCAACAGTGGTTATTTGCTTGCGGGCATAATGAAGCTAACAGCTGCGGGACAGTAGAGGACTTACACCTCATTCCCTTATTAATCGCGTAAAAGCGAACCTTTCGTCTTGATTTGTTTGCAAAGATAGTGCTTTTTTGTAAAAATTGCAAGAAAATGAAGATATTTTGAAAAAATATTTGCATGTTTCGTAATTTTATTTTAGTTTTGCAAACGAATAAATGTCTTGTATTGATTTATAAACCATTAAAACAGAATGCCTATTGAAACAATATTACTCAATTAATAAGTAAATTTTGATTATATGAGTAATCTTGAAAGGATGACCGACGAGGAGTTGGCCATGCTCTATATCAATGGAGACAACAAGGCATTCGATCTGCTATTATCCCGTAATCAGACTCGTTTGTTCTCATACATCTTGTTCGTGGTGCATGACCGCGAGACAGCTAATGATATCTTCCAAGAGACCTTTGTGAAAGTTATCACAAAACTCAATCAAGGGAAGTATGTCACCAGCGGGAAGTTCTCGGCGTGGATCATGCGCATTGCCCATAATGTCATTATGGACTGGTTCCGTGAACAGAAGATAGAGGGTGTTGTCGATCAGGGTGAGGATAATGACCTTTCAAATATCCCCGGCTCATCCATCTTAGACGATAACATAGAGGATATGTACGTCAGGGAGCAGGTGCTCAAAGACGCAAAGAAGATCATGGAGGCCTTGCCGCCATCACAGCGTGAGGTGGTCTTCATGCGCTTCTATCAGGATCTCTCGTTTAAGGAAATAGCAGAGATGACCGGTGTGAGTATCAATACATCACTCGGTCGTATGCGTTATGCCATACTGAACATGCGGAGAATGGCAAAGAAGCATGATATCATGCTACAGATGAGCTGATTCCCCTAATTGCTTCAATGATTTGATTACCTGGTGAGGATCGGCAGCCTTGAATACATAACTGCCACTCACTAACACGTCAACCCCGGCTTTTACTAAGCGCGGGGCTGTTTCTTGTTGTACCCCGCCATCCACCTCTATCAGGGCATGACTGCCTGTGCGAGCGATCATCTCACGCAGTTGATGAGCCTTGTTGATGGTATTCTCAATGAAACGTTGTCCGCCGAAACCAGGGTTTACACTCATCAGTAATACCATGTCAACATCACGGATGATATCCTCCAACATACAGACGGGTGTGGAGGGGTTTAGGGTGACACCGGCTTTCATTCCTGCCTGATGAATCTCCTCAACCGTGCGATGCAGATGGGTGCAAGCCTCATAGTGCACATTCATCATCATCGCCCCTAAGGCTGCGGTCTGCTTGATATACCGTTCGGGTTGCATAATCATATAATGTACATCGAGCGGTTTCTTACAGATTTTACTAACGGCCTCCAATACCGGGAAACCAAAGGAGATGTTGGGTACAAACATACCATCCATAACATCCAGATGAAGCCAGTCGGCCTCACTGGAGTTAAGCATTTCAATATCCTTGCGCAGATCCATGAAATTGGCTGCCAACAAGGAGGGTGATACCATTACTGCCATAACGACATTATTAGATAAATCAGTTCAGACTATACGAGCAAGATTGATTATTAAGTTTACAAACGCGATATGAATACGCGAACTGTCGGATAAACCGAAGTGTTTTTTCTGATGGATTAAAATCTTCTTGAGTAAAAATAGGCATAGGCATATATCTTAAAGTTCTATTATAGTAACGCATACTTATGTCGATTATTACAATTAAATAAAAAAAATCTGGCAGAAATTTTTCTGCCAGATTTTTAAAGGGGTAATAGGGTATAGTTCCTATAGTACCTATAGATCTCTAAACTCTAAACTATTAATTGTTATACTCCTGCCAGCTCTTTACCTTAATGGGTTCACCCTTCATCGTGCAGAATGCCTCGATGAAAGCTTTGGCCAGACGTACATTGGTCATCAGTGGGATATTATGATCAATAGCACCACGACGGATACGGTAACCATTGGTGAGCTCACGCTTGGTATTGTTCTTCGGAACATTGATAATCAGGTCGAACTGATGATTAGCGATCATGTCCATCACATTGTTATCAGCTTCCTCATCCGGCCAGGAAACAGCCGTTGCCGGGATGTTATTATCTTGGAAGAACTTGGCAGTACCGCTGGTAGCATAGATCTTGTAACCGTTCTTGATCAACTGCTGAGCAGGCTCCAACAGAGCAACCTTTCCTTTGGCGCCACCGGAGGATATCAGGATATTCTTCTCTGGCAGACGATAACCTGTAGCAATGAGTGCATTGAGCATGGCCTCATGCAGGTCGTCACCCAGACATCCTACCTCACCAGTAGATGACATATCCACACCGAGTACCGGGTCGGCATTCTGCAGACGGGCAAACGAGAACTGTGATGCCTTTACACCGATACGATCGATGTCGAACTCACTCTTGTCGGCCTTTACATATGGTGCGTCGAGCATGATCTTCGTAGCTGTCTCGATGAAGTTACGCTTCAGGATCTTGCTCACGAAGGGGAATGAACGACTGGCACGCAGGTTACACTCGATTACCTTCACTTCACGGTTCTTTGCCAAGAACTGGATGTTGAACGGTCCACTGATATTCAGTTCGCTGGCGATCTTACGAGAGATCTTCTTGATCTGACGGATGGTAGAGAAGTAGATATGCTGTGCGGGGAATACCATCGTGGCATCACCAGAGTGCACACCGGCATATTCGATATGCTCAGAGATCGCATACTCCACGATCTCACCCTTATCGGCAACAGCGTCGAACTCAATCTCTTTGGTATCTTGCATAAATTGTGATACTACCACAGGGAACTCCTTGCTCACCTCTGTTGCCATCTGCAGGAAGCGCTCCAGTTCTTCATAACTGTAGCAAACATTCATGGCGGCACCAGAGAGGACGTAAGAAGGACGTACCAAAACAGGGAATCCTACTTCCTCAACAAACTCCTTGATGTCGTCGAAAGAGGTAAGGGCGCGCCATGCAGGCTGGTCGATACCCAACTTATCAAGCATGGCAGAGAACTTGTCGCGGTTCTCGGCACGGTCGATATTGACAGGTGATGTACCTAACACCGGTATACCCTGACGGTATAGTTTCATGGCGAGGTTGTTCGGAATCTGTCCACCCATGCTGACAATCACACCCTTAGGCTGCTCCAAGTCGATCACATCGAGCACACGCTCTAATGACAGCTCATCGAAATACAGACGGTCGCACATATCATAGTCGGTAGATACTGTCTCTGGGTTGTAGTTGATCATGATACTCTTGTATCCCAACTTACGGGCTGTATTGATGGCATTGACAGAACACCAGTCGAACTCTACGGAAGAACCTATGCGGTAAGCACCAGATCCCAATACGACAACGGACTTCTCATTCTTGTAATAGTTGATGTCATGTCCGTTTACGGCATAGGTGAAATACAGATAATTGGTAAGCTCAGGATGCTCACTGGCTACGGTATTGATACGCTTAACGGCAGGAACGATGCCTCTCTCCTTACGATAGCGACGTACGGCCAGGTTCTCTTTCTCCATATTACCCTCTGTAGGCTTAAGCACAAAGCGTGCAATCTGGAAATCAGAGAATCCTGCGGCTTTCACCTCCTGCATGAAACTGTCGGGGATATCCTCCAGACGGTTGTACTCCATCAACTGATGCTTCAGGGTTACGATACGCTTCAGTCGGGTGAGGAACCAAACATCAATCTTGGTCAACTCCTCAATACGCTCCACGGTATAACCTTCCTCTAATGCCTGTGCGATAGCAAAGATACGCAGGTCGGTAGGATTAGAGAGCTCTTCATCCAGGTTGTCAAACTTCGTGTGGTCATTACCTACAAAACCGTGCATGCCCTGACCGATCATACGCAATCCCTTCTGGATCATCTCCTCGAAAGAGCGACCGATAGACATGATCTCGCCCACTGACTTCATGGATGAACCGATGAGTCGGCTGACACCTGAGAACTTGGTCAAGTCCCAACGAGGAATCTTACAGATCATATAGTCGAGCTGCGGAGCTACATAAGCACTGTTGGGTGTACCCATCTCACCAATCTGATCGAGTGTGTATCCCAAAGCGATCTTTGCCGCAACGAAGGCCAGAGGATAACCAGTAGCCTTAGATGCCAAGGCTGAGGAGCGACTCAGACGGGCATTGATCTCAATGATACGATAGTCGTTGGTAACGGCATTGAAGGCAAACTGTATGTTACACTCACCTACGATATTCAGGTGGCGCACACATTTGATGGTGATATCCTGTAACATCTTCACCTGCTCATCTGTAAGCGAACAGGTAGGAGCAACAACGATAGACTCACCGGTATGGATACCCAGCGGATCGAAGTTCTCCATCGAAGCTACGGTGAAACAGTGGTCGTTGGCATCACGGATACACTCAAACTCAATCTCTTTCCAGCCTTTCAGGCTCTCTTCAACGAGAATCTGTGGTGCAAAGGTAAAGGCGCTCTCTGCCAGTTCGGTAAAGGCAGCCTCATCCTGACAGATACCGCTACCCAGTCCGCCAAGGGCGTAAGCAGAGCGGATCATGATGGGGAAACCGATCTCATGGGCAGCCTTCAGCGCATCCTCCATATTCTCTACGGCATGGCTGACAGGTGTCTTGAGACTTACCTCGTCGAGCTTCTTTACAAAAAGGTCTCGGTCTTCAGTATCCATAATTGCTTCTACTGATGTGCCGAGAACCTCTACTCCATATTCTTTTAACGTACCATTTCGGAATAACTCTGTACCACAGTTCAATGCTGTCTGACCGCCGAATGCCAAAAGGATACCATCGGGACGCTCTTTCTTGATGATCTCTGTGACGAAATAGGGGGTAACGGGTTGGAAATACACCTTGTCGGCAATACCTTCGGATGTCTGTATCGTAGCGATGTTTGGATTAACGAGTACGCTGTGGATACCTTCTTCACGCAATGCTTTTAATGCTTGAGAACCTGAATAGTCAAATTC
Organism: uncultured Prevotellaceae bacterium; assembly: GCA_902797505.1. Classification (GTDB taxonomy): domain Bacteria; phylum Bacteroidota; class Bacteroidia; order Bacteroidales; family Bacteroidaceae; genus Prevotella. Next base: position 10,648 of record CADBSW010000025.1, read on the forward strand.
TCCTGCCTGTCCAATTTTTAAAGCACCTGAACCGAGTACTAATACTTTTTTGAGTTTCTTCTTCATTGTATGATCGTTGTTTGAAGTTATAATCATGCATCATTTATTCAGAATGTCATGTAAATGAGCAATATCCTAAATAAATCGTGCAAAGTTACGAATATTTGCGGTAAAAACAAAATAAAACTATTTGTTTTTTATTTCATTCGTATTCTTTACAGCACCACTTGGTGACTTTCAGCATCACAGCCATGCCGGGCACTTCTTTTAATAGGTAGTATTTCCCACTCTGTCTGACCAGTCTTCCGGTAAGTCCTTTCAGTGGTCCGTGGTGTACCAGTACCTTGGCACCAGGTTTTAGTTTAGCCTCTTGCTCATCAATGTATTTCTTCTCCGTCAGTTCCGGATTACACATAATCATGAACTCCTTCATCTCTTCCGCAGAGATCTCATAATAGTCTCTTTTGTCGTTTTTCTTACGGAAGATATAATAATGTCCTTGAAAGAGTTCCAGTTGTTCTAATATTTGCTTATCATCTCGGTCTTTTCTGACAAATATTAGGTTGGAAACGACAGCACGCAGTTCATGGCGACGCTTTCCCTCGCGATCGATAAAGTCGACCCGCTGCATAGGAATAAAATAGTTTATTCCTTGTCGTTCTAACTGTTCGGCAAGATTCTTTGACCTGATGCCGAACAGTTGAATACCATACCATGGACAATTGTCGTTTATCTCCATGAAAAAATGATGGTTGCTTAGAACTCGCTGGTGAAATGGAACTTGATATGCTTGAAGTCTTCTTGTGCCATCTGGAGCACATAACCAGAGTCGGCCAGGAAGACATCCCTGCCATCCTTGTCTTTTGCCATATACTGATATTTGCGTTTCTTGAATGACTCCAATTCTGCTTCATCATCCGATTCTATCCAGCAGGCTTTATACAGATGAACAGGTTCCCAGCGGCATTTGGCATTGTACTCATTCTCCAAGCGATACTGAATGACCTCAAACTGCAGTTGTCCCACCGTTCCGATAATCTTACGGTTGTTGAATTGGTTGACAAACATTTGCGCCACGCCTTCATCCATTAGTTGGTCAATACCTTTATTCAACTGCTTAGCCTTCATCGGGTCATCATTCTCAATGTATTTGAACATCTCTGGAGAGAATGATGGTAAACCGCGGAAGTGGAGCTGTTCACCTTCTGTCAGTGTATCTCCAATCTTAAAAATTCCATTATCCGGCAGTCCTACAATATCACCGGGCCATGCCTCCTCGATGGTACTCTTTCTCTGTGCCATAAACTGAGTGGGAGAGGAGAAGCGTACGGTCTTTCCATGTCTCACATGGAGATAGGGCTGGTTACGCACAAACTTACCGCTGCATACCTTACAGAAGGCGATACAGCTACGGTGGTTCGGATCGATATTGGCGGTTATCTTAAAGATAAATCCTGTGAACTTCGGTTCTTCTGGCATGACATCACGTTCTTCTGCTTTTGTAGGACGTGGACTGGGCGCTATCTCTACGAAACAGTTCAATAGTTCCTGGACGCCGAAATTGTTGAGTGCACTGCCGAAGAAGACCGGTGCCACCTGTGCAGAGCGGTAGTCGTCTACATTGAAAGTGGGATAGACACCTTCCACCAACTCGAGATCCTCACGCAGTTTGTCGGCATCGCGCTCACCGATACGCTGATCCAGTTCCTCAGAATCCAAATCTACTTCTACCTTTTCGGTCACACGTTGTTTGTCGGGGGTAAACAGGTCGAGCTTATTCTCATAGATGTTATATACTCCTTTGAACTTCGCACCTTGGTTGATTGGCCATGACAAGGGGCGCACCTTTATCTGTAGTTCTGCCTCGAGCTCGTCAAGCAGGTCAAAAGGATCACGACCCTCACGGTCCATCTTATTGATGAAGATAATCACCGGGGTATTGCGCATCCTACAGACATTCATCAGTTTACGTGTCTGGGCCTCAACACCCTTTGCTCCGTCCACAACGATGATGGCAGAGTCTACGGCCGTCAGCGTGCGGTAGGTATCCTCGGCAAAGTCCTGGTGTCCCGGTGTGTCGAGGATATTCACCTTATATATAATATCCTCCGGTCCGGCTTCTTGCAGACGGGCGGTAGGACAGTAGTCGAACTCCATGACAGAGGTGGAGACAGAGATACCTCTCTGCTTCTCGATGTCCATCCAGTCGGAGGTGGCTGTCTTCTTGATCTTATTGTTCTTAACGGCACCTGCTACCTGTATCTGTCCACCGAACAACAGGAACTTTTCTGTCAGTGTGGTCTTACCGGCATCCGGGTGCGAGATGATGGCGAACGTTCTTCTTCTATCTATTTCTTGCATTTTATGGTTCTTTTTCGTTTAACAAATGGATGCAGTGCTGCAGACTATCTCTCCAATAAGGAATACAGATGCCATAGGTGGCCTTAATCTTTTGCTTGTCTAACACACTGAAGGAAGGACGGTGTGCCTTTGTGGGATACTCCTCACTTCGAATGGGCAACACCTCACAGGTGGTGATACCGGTCAGTTCGTGAATGGCTTTGGTAAAGTCGTACCAACTGATAACACCTTCATTGGTAAAGTGATAGAGGCCAGGGTTAATTCCTTTGTTGACAATGGTGAGAATGGCGTCTGCCAGATTACCGGCATAGGTAGGTGTTCCAATTTGATCATACACCACCTTGAGTTGTTCTCTCTCTCTTCCCAGACGAATCATCGTCTTGACAAAGTTATTACCATATTCCGAATACAACCATGCAGTACGTATCACCATGGCTTGGCTACACAGTTGCATGACAGCTACTTCAGCCTCTTGTTTTGTCTTGCCATATACACTCATAGGGTTAGTCGACTCATCTTCGGTGTAGGGCTTGCAGTGATTACCATCGAAGACATAGTCGGTAGAGATATGTATTAGCCATCCTCCTGTTTGTTCTATGGCAGCTGCGAGATTGGCCGGACCGGTAACATTCAGCAGTGTAGCCTTTTCGACATCGTCTTCGGCACGGTCAACGGCAGTATAGGCGGCACAGTTGATGATGCCGTCGATATGATTCTCTATTACAAATCTTACAACAGCATCTTTGTCGGTGATATCCAGTTCGGCAACATCTGTGTTGAACCACTTTATCTGCGGATATTGTGGTTGTTTGTCTCTTATCACATTTCCCAACTGGCCGTTACAGCCTGTTACAAGTATGTTCATTGTCTTGTCTTTTTTAAAGCTAATTAAGGTCCTTAAGGTCTTTAAAGTCCTTAGAGTCCTTAAGGTTTATTCTTCAATGATCAGCCCTTCGTTCTTCTCTTTGAAATAGTAGTCGTTGAGCATCCCGATGAAGGTGGTAATCTCCTGTATGGCATGCTTGGTATTCTGACTTACCTCTTTCTTCTGCAGGCGTAAGAGCATCACGCCGTAGAGCGCGTTAAAGCATGTCTCGATCTCAGACTCTTCTTTGTTGCCTTTCTTCCGCAGTTCTACGATATAGGGCAATACCTTATAATATTCACTGTTGTAGAAAGAGAACTTACCGCTTTTCAGCAAGCGGTCGTTCAACTCATTCAACTGGATGATTACATTACGGTTGATCTGCAGATGTCCTTTCTCGCGACATCCTTCCTGGTTCATCATTCGGATCAGGTCGCCATACCAGTCGACCATCTCTTCCTTTTTTTCTTCATCAATATCAAAACGGTCGATATATTCCCTGCGGATCCTGCTCAGAGAGAGATCGTAGCTACGGATAATATCTTCCACCTGCCACATATACAGCAGGTATTCCGCAATATTTGTCTTGCGTAATTCTTGAGAGATAAACATGTCAGTAAGAGAATGTATAAAGGTTGAATAATGTTCCGAAGAGAATCACCAGCGAGAAGATGATCACCACACTGCCGATCACCTTGTTGATCAGTTGTATACCTTCGTTGTTGAAGATTCCCCTGATCTTATCTACCAGCCAGGTAAGTCCATACCACCAAAGCAGTGCCCCTGCAAAGATACTGAGGTATCCTAATGTCATCTCTATAGGATGATCTGGTATAACGAACCCTAACTGCGCAAAGGAAGCCATGAAGAGCAGGATGATCAGTGGGTTAGACAATGTCACAAGGAAGGCTGTGATACCATTGTGCCACAGACTGCCTTTCTGATGCCCGCTGATATGGATTTTCTTGGTGGGGTCGCTCTTCCAGCAATAGATGCCGAAAAGCAGTAGGATGATGCTTCCGCTGATATGTAGATAAAACCGGTTATGCTCATTCTGCACGAGGTTCATAACGAATGACATGCCGAGACCAGTCAGCAATGCATAGATAATGTCGCTGAAGGCTGCCCCGACACCTGTTATGAATCCATACCAGCGCCCTTTGTTGAGGGTGCGCTGTATGCAGAGTACACCCACAGGCCCCATGGGAGCACTGGCGAGCATACCTATGAACATGCCTTTCAGCATGACATCTATGAAGTTAATATGAAATTCAAATGGCATAGCGAGGACAAAGGTACGAAAATTTTATGAATTATATAATTTTATTCTCTAAAACTTTGCGATATACGATAATTTTAATAACTTTGCCAATCATAGAAAATAAAGAATAACAATAAAAACAATAAGATTATGAGCAATGATTCAGTGAACAAACCGTATGTAATCGGTTTAGACTTAGGAGGTACCAATTCAGTCTTCGGTATTGTGGATGCCCGTGGTGAGATCAAGGCTACGACAGCCATCAAGACACAGGGTTATGACAAGGTGGAGGATTATGTAGATGCCAGTGTAGAAGCACTGAAAGTGATTATCGAGCAGGTAGGTGGCATAGAAACCATCAAGGCGATGGGTATCGGTGCGCCTAACGGCAATTATTATAATGGTACTATTGAGTTTGCTCCTAATCTGGCATGGGCACATAATGGCGTTGTTCCCTTGGCAAAATTGTTCAGTGAGCGTCTGGATAATATCCCTGTAGGACTTACCAACGATGCTAATGCCGCAGCTATTGGTGAGATGACCTATGGCGTGGCTCGTGGAATGAAGAACTTCATCGTTATCACCCTGGGCACAGGCGTGGGTTCAGGTATCGTGATCAACGGACAGTTGGTATATGGTTGTGACGGATTCGCTGGAGAGCTCGGTCATGTCATTGTGCGCCGTGAGAACGGTCGTCCTTGCGGTTGTGGCCGTAGTGGTTGTCTCGAGGCTTACTGCTCAGCCACCGGTGTGGCACGCACAGCTCGTGAACTGTTGTCTAAGACACAGGAGCCGTCACTCTTGCGTGAGCTTGATCCCGAAGCTATCACCTCTCTTGATGTCTCTATTGCTGCCGGTAAGGGTGATGCCCTGGCAAAGCATATCTATGAGTTTACCGGTGAGATGCTCGGTGAGGCCTGCGCTGATTTCGCGGCTTTCTCTTCTCCAGAGGCCTTTATCTTCTTTGGTGGCATGACCAAGGCCGGTGATCTGATTATGGATCCTATCAAGCGCAGCTATGATAAGAATGTGCTGAAGATCTTCAAGGGCAAGGCCAAGTTCCTCGTTTCTGGTCTCGATGGTTCATCAGCAGCTGTCTTAGGTGCCTCGGCAGTAGGATGGGAGATGTAATCGCCAATGACATATCATGATTGGGATCATCATACTCGATGTGGTGATCTCCTTTTTATTTCGTTTAAATGAAGATACAAGAAGATATACAGAATGCGGTCAGGATAATGCGTGAGGGTGGGGTTATCCTTTATCCCACGGATACCGTGTGGGGTATCGGTTGTGATGCCACCAATGCAGAGGCTGTCGCAAAAGTATTTAAGATCAAGCAGCGTGAGGATAGCAAGGCATTGATCTGTCTCGTCGACAGCGCCGACCGTCTGCAGCGCTATGTGCGTGATGTGCCTGCTGTGGCGTGGGATCTGATGGAACTGTCTACCACGCCGGTAACCGTTATCTTGGATGGTGCGGTGAACCTGGCCCCTAATCTGATTGCTGATGACGGCAGTGTGGCGATGCGCATTACCAATGAACCTTTCTCCAAGGAGTTGTGTTATCGCTTTCAGAAAGCGCTGGTAAGTACCAGTGCTAATATCAGCGGTGAGCCACCGGCACAGAATTACTGTGATATCACACCACAGTTGCTGGAGTCGGTTGACTATGTATGTTTCAGTCGGAGACAAGAGAAGCGTCCGCATAAACCGTCAAGTATTATCAAACTGTCGAAAGACGGTGTTATACAGATAATCCGTAAGTAATAATGAACGAACAGACAATACAGGCTGCTTCCTGGTTGCAGAAATTCATAAGCTGGCGTGACAAGCACCTCAGCAACAAGCAGTTTATCCTGGTATTGAGCTTTTTCGTGGGATTCTTTGCAGCCTGTGCAGCCTATTTCCTCCACTGGCTGATCAAAGAGATACAGTTGTTGCTGACAGCAGGATTCGACTACACCACCTTCAACTGGCTATATCTCATCTATCCTGTCATCGGTATCTATATCACGTCTCTTTTCGTGAAGTATATCGTGCGTGATGATATCTCGCATGGCATCACGCGAATTCTATATGCGATATCCACTAAGAAGAGTCGTCTGGCGGGTCATCACTGTTGGAGCAGTGTGATCGCCTCGGCCATCACCATCGGCTTTGGAGGATCCGTGGGAGCAGAGGCTCCTATCGTATTGACAGGATCGGCTATCGGAAGTAACCTCGGACAGAAATTCCATCTTGATAAGCACACCCTCATGTTGTTGGTGGGGTGTGGCGCCTCGGCAGCTATAGCAGCTATCTTCAACGCACCGATAGCAGGACTTGTCTTTACCCTGGAAGTGCTGATGATCGATCTTACGATGGCATCGCTGTTACCGATCCTGATAGCCAGCGTCACGGCGGTATGCTTCAGTTATTTCTTTACCGGCGGTCATCTGTTGTTCGATTTCCAACTGAACAGTTCGTGGACCATCGACCGTGTGCCTGCTTATATATTATTAGGTGTATTCGGTGGACTGATCAGTCTGTATTTCATCCGTATGATGAATTTCTGTGAAGGCATCTTCTCACGACTGAAAAACCACTCTTATTTAAAACTGATGCTGGGAGGACTGATGCTCAGTTCTCTGATATTCCTCTTTCCTTCTCTCTATGGTGAGGGTTACGGCAGTATCAATATCCTGCTCAATGGTAACACTGAACAAGACTGGAATGCTATCCTGAACAACTCATTGTTCTATGGCAACGACCGAATGTTGCTGATATATATCGCCCTGGTGTTACTCACGAAGGTGTTTGCCACATCGGCCACCAATGGGGCAGGCGGTTGTGGAGGAACCTTCGCACCCTCCTTGTTTATTGGTGCTTATGGCGGTTTCCTCTTTGCCCGTATATGGAATATCGAGCAGATAGGTGTGTATATCCCCGAGAAGAACTTCGCCATGTTGGGTATGTCGGCCGTGATGGCAGGTGTCATGCATGCCCCGCTCACCGGCATCTTCCTTATCGCGGAACTCACCGATGGATATGAGTTGCTCATCCCACTGATGATCGTGAGCATCTGTGCTTATCTGACTATCATCATCTTTGAGCCACACAGTATCTATGGCATGCGACTGGCACGTGAGGGAAAGCTTCTCACTCACCATACCGACAACTCTACGCTGGCATTGATGAAGATGGAGAGCGTCATCGACAGACATTACCTTGCAGTTGATCCCGATATGCCGTTAGGGTCGCTCGTGCATGCCATGAGTCGTAGTAAGTCGAACATCCTGCCTGTGGTAGATGCGGCGGGCAGTCTCTTGGGTGAGGTCAACATGACGAAGATCCGGCATATCATCTTCCGGACAGAGCTCTATAACCATTTCAAGGTAGCACAGTTGATGACTCCACCGCCAGCTATCCTTGGGTTGCATGACGAGATGGACATCGTGATGAAGCGTTTCGACGATACAGATGCCACCGTGCTTCCCGTGCTCGATGAGGAGAACCACCTCGTGGGATATGTATCGCGCACGCACCTGTATCAACAATACCGACAGCTGATAGCTGATTTCTCATCCGAATAAACAGATTATGAAGATATCCCGACAAACGATTTATGAGATACTCCGCTTCGGTATCGTAGGAGTGGTGGCAACAGCGTTGCATTACGTGATCTACTGGATCCTGCAGCATTGGATTAATGTGAATGTGGCCTATACCATAGGTTACTTCCTGAGTTTTATCGCCAATTACTTCCTGTCGGCGCAGTTCACCTTCCGGGAGAAGACCACGACACGCAACGGCATCGGTTTTGCCGGGGCCCATCTTTTCAACTACCTCTTTCAGATGGTGTTACTGAATTTATTCCTGTGGTTAGGCGTTAGTAAGGCGCTTGCCCCGCTGCCTGTATACTGCATCGCCGTGCCGGTGAACTTTATCCTGGTGAGAACGGTGTTTAAGAAATTGTCATAAACCCTATTATTAAAAGTAAAATGAAAAAAGAAGATATAAGAATCATATTCATGGGTACACCGGAGTTTGCCGTGGAGACCCTGAAACGACTGGTGGAAAACGATTACCCGGTAGTGGCTGTGGTGACACAACCCGACAAGCCGGTCGGCCGCCATCAGGATACCCTGCAGCCATCGGCTGTCAAGCAATATGCGCTGAGCAAGGGCATACCTGTTTTACAACCCGTGAAGATGAAGGATCCCGACTTTATTGAGCAGTTGCGGTCGTATCATGCCGACCTCCAGGTAGTGGTGGCCTTCCGTATGTTGCCCGAGGTGGTATGGGACATGCCGCGATGGGGCACCTTCAACGTGCATGCGGCCCTGCTGCCCCAATACCGTGGCGCGGCGCCCATCAACTGGGCCGTTATCAACGGTGAGACAGAGACGGGTGTCACCACCTTCTTCCTGGACAAGGATATCGATACGGGCAGAATCATCAAACAAAAGCGGTTTGCCATCACCGATGAGGCGAATGTAGAGACTGTTTACGATGGACTGATGTACTTAGGAGCGGATATTGCCATGGAGACGATAGATGACTTATTGGCGGCTGACGGAAAAATCCCGACTATCGCACAGGAAGATATGCTGTTGCCCGAGGGAACAGTGCTGTTGCCGGCTCCGAAGATCTTCCGTGAGACCTGTATGATCAACTGGCAACAATCCGCCAAGAAGGTGTATGACTTCGTGCGTGGACTTAGTCCGTATCCCGGCGCATGGACCAACTTGGTGAGTCCTGACGGACGTAAGACTGTACTGAAAATCTTCAAGACAGTAAAAACGAATGGTATCTGCTTGAAGGATTCGCCAACAGAAACCCTTTGTGTACGTGGTAACCAACTTTTTGTGAAGACTGCTGATAACTGGCTGGAACTGTCAGAACTCCAACTCAGTGGTAAGAAAAGGATGCAAGCTCGAGATTTCTTAAATGGAATCCGCGATATAGAAAAGTATACGCTGGAATAAGTTACACCTTATATAATTAATCCCTCCTCTTATCAAAGGGGAGGGATTAATTTGTAATATGTGTTATCTATTCTCTTATCCTGGATACGTGTTCTTCAGGTGCTCAAACTCCTTGATGTCACCGATGGCAAAGCGGCGGCCCGGCATCTCCATGGCATAGATGGGTGTCTTGTCGTAGAGGTACTCCACGAGGTTACCCGGAGAGTCTACATTACAACCGTCGTTGATGGCCTCACGGATCAGTGGCAGGTCTTCTTTCTTGTAGATATAGAAAGGGGGAACGGCCAGGTTGGTGCGTGGCTTCTCGGGCTTCTCTTCGATTCTCTTCACGCGACCTTTCTTGTCAACCTCCACAACGGCGTACTTCTTGAGTTCCTCTACATCATCGAGCGGGTGGTACATGATACAAGAGGCGTTTTTCTCTTTGAAGAAGTTGACTAACTCCTCGAAGGAGAAATCCAACAGACTGTCGGCATAAACCACGAGGATATCATCATCAATATCTAGGGCCTCGATGGCAGCTACCAGATCGCCTACGGCACCCATGCGCTCGTTCTCATTCTCACTTCCGTCATCGAGCAGCTCGATGGGGTTGCAATAGGTGGCATCGTCCATCCAGTTTTTGAAATGGTTGACAAACTTATGGTTGGTGACGATGATATTTTCATGTACCTCATTGATGGCGTCCAGGTCATCGAGCATACGTCCCATGATGGTGCGTCCACCAATCTGGAGCAGTTGCTTAGGGGTATTCTCTGTCAAAGGATAAAGACGTGTAGCATATCCAGCTGCTAAAATGATCGTTTTCATATCTTGATTTTTAGTGTATTATTATATCGTTGCAAAAATAGTTAAAAAAAAGGATTATTCCAAATATTATGAGATAAAAAATAAGATTATTTGCGGGATTACTCGGCAAAAAATACTATATTTGCAAATTGAAGTCATACCATTGATTATACATAGCAGATATGAGAAAGTTATTCCTATACCTTATATTATTACAGTGTGCGTTCGTCCAGCAGGCCGGTGCACAGGTGTTCAACGGATATTACAACAACGCCAACGGCAAGAAGGGCGAGGCACTGAAATCGGCCTTGGCGAAGATCCAGTCGCAATTGGTGACGGATAATAAATACGTGCTTCAATCATACGGCGAGGTATGGACGGCCATTGAGAAACTGGATAGACGCAGTGACGGCAAGATGCTCGACCGCTACTCCAACACTTCTAATTTCACCCCTGTGAGTGACCGCGCCGGCAACTATTCCGGTGAAGGGGATGTGTACAACCGTGAGCACTCTTTTCCAGCCAGTTGGTTTAATGATGATGATCTGATGTACACCGATATCATGCATCTGGTGGCAACTGACGGTTATGTGAACAACAGAAGAAGCAATTATCCTTTCGGAGAGACGAAGAATCCCTCGTATACCTCCGATAACGGCTACAGTAAACTGGGGCCCTGTAGTGTAGAGGGCTACAGCAATACGGTGTTTGAGCCCAATGATGAGTGGAAGGGCGACTTCGCGCGTATCTATTTTTATATGGTGACTTGCTGGGAGATCTATATCACAGAGTGGCATTCGCCTATGCTGGATGGTAAGACATACCCTGGATTGAGTAACTGGGCGCTGAAGATGTTGTTACGCTGGGCAAAGAACGACCCTGTGAGTGAGGTGGAGAAGAAACGTAACGACGGTGTCTTTGATATACAGGGCAACCGCAACCCGTTTGTCGACTTTGAGGGACTGGAGCAGTTCGTGTGGGGACAGTTCACCGACTCCGTGCCCGACTTGAATAACTACAAGAGTATCTATTCGCTCTTACCCGACGATGGAGGAACGGTGACACCTGGTGGAGATGATCCTCAGCCGGGCGACTACACGGATAACTATAGTCAAACCTTTGATTCTAATAAAGATAAGGGCGGAAATGATAACGCCTGGTCGGGCGTAACTTCGGATATAATTAAGGATAACACCGATGGTTGGGAATATGATAATGTATACAAAGGTTATGAGTGTATACGTGTGGGAACGGCTAAGAATCCCGGTAGCGCAACTACACCGGTAATCAACGTCAACAAGGATGATACCTATATTCTTACCTTCCGGGCAGGTGCCTGGAACAGTGGCAGTGAGAAGACCGACTTGAAGATCTCTCTCTCAGGGGGCACTTTCGAGAATGGTGCTACTACGACGACGGAGAAACTGCAGAAAGGGGCATTCGGCACTTTTACACTCACGATCAAGGCCACAAGCACCACATTGAAGATCACCTTTGAGAGTGGGGCATCGAGCAATTCACGTTTCTTCCTGGATGACGTCGTCGTGAAGTCATCATCCGCTACAGGTATCAACCGCATTGAGCAGTCGGCCGAAGGAGGGCCGTCAGCCAGGCGGGTGGATCATACTGCTTCTATGCATAACCGTTATTTTGATCTTATGGGTCGCCCGGTGGATAAAGCTGTAAAGGGCATTGTTATCCACCGTGGCAAGAAGGTGCTGAAGCGCTAGAAATGCATCGATCGGATCATCTTCTCAATGCACTTCTTTTTCTGGTCTTTGTTCGGATGAACATATAGATCGAGGGTAGTGCTGATATTCGAGTGACCTAAGATCATGCTGACTGTCTTATAGTCGCACTTGCTCTCTATGCAACGTGTGGCAAAACTGTGGCGCAGACCGTGGAACTTGATCTTCGGGATATTCAGTTCTACAAGAATGCTATTGAAGTGGTTGCGCAGGGTGCGGGGTTCCATCGGTTTCTTACTGTTTGAGAGTATATAGAAGTCCTTGTTCATCACCTTACAGAGGGGTTTCAGCAACCCCAGCATATCATTGCTCAACGGTATCTCACGTAGGGAATTGAGTGTCTTGGGAGTGCTTTCCTCCAGATTGGTATACCGCTGTCCGTCTTCTATCTTATATACTCTTGACAAGGTATGTTGCACTTTCACTACACCACTCCGTGTGTCGATATCCCTCCACTTCAGGGCGCATAGCTCACCAATGCGTACCCCGGTGTTCAGACAGAGTATGATACCGAGGTTCCTGGTGGTGATATTCGTCTTCAGGTAGTTGATGAGGCGTCGCTGATGCTGGATGCTCATCACCTCCAAGTCATCCTTCTTATAATCCTTCGGGAAACGAATATCCCAGGGGGTCGATTGGTAGTAGCCCATCCTACAACCATAGCGAACGATCATCTTCAATACGGCGAGCATATCTCTGACGGTCTTCTGACGGAAACCATCTTGTAGTTTCTCCAAAACAAAATTTTGAACATCTTGTTCTGAAATACTTGTCATCTCACCGAAGCGTGGGATGAGATGATTCTCTGCTGTGAGTACATACGATGAGATTGTCGTTTGCTTAACGTAATTGCGCTTGTCTCTGTACCATGCGTCGTACACTTCGTTAAATGTTTTTTCCTCTTTCATAATATATTACCATTTGGGGTTATTTTTCCAAATATACGAATATTTTATGAATTAGCAAAATCAAATTATCTTTTCTCTCCACTGCAACATCTTCGATGCTGTCAAAAGGTAAAAAAACGTTCCCTTTAAAAGGTGAGGGAGTGGGGGAAAATAAAAGCCCCTCCTTATTTAAATAAGAAGGGGTTAGGGTAATTAAGAGAATAAGGTTACTAAAGTTTCCCACTTGCAAATAGCTTGCCCTTAAAGTCTTAAAAATCAAGAGGAAAGAGAAGGAATGTCCAAAAGTTTTTGTA
>CADBSW010000026.1 GCA_902797505.1 uncultured Prevotellaceae bacterium
CATCTGGAACATGATACCCTGTACCGTACCACGATCGTACACGCTGCCGTGCGAGATGATGTGCTCGATAAACTCCTGAAAGGAGAGTGTCTCGGTGTATACGGCCTTGGCATATACCTTACCGTCCAGGTCGGCGTTCCTGCTGTTCTTAATCTTCTTGATTCTGTAAATTAAATTTGCCATAACAATTTGCTTTAAATTTTTAAACAATCAGTTAACTCACTCTTAAATCATCCTGTCAAAAGTGTTGAGCTTGCGGAGCGTTCGAGCTCTTAACTCTCCAGCGCGCAACCGTCGGCAGGATGGTGATCGTCTGCGCATCAGATTACAGGTGCAAAGTTAATACATCAGGAAGGCCGAAAGTCCACATCTTGTCGCTTACAGAATCTTAAAGACTCTTATAGGCAGTTATGGTCACTTATGGGCAGTTATGTGGGTGGCATAAATTTTGATTTAAGGTGCTACTTCTATAAAGCACGAGTTATGCAAATAACTAATAAAATAGATTTTTTTAAAAAGTCTCTTAATCGGTCTCTTGAAAAAAGACTGTTCTAGACTCTGTAAGTATTTGTAAACATGGTAATTACAAACAAGTTCAACAAAAAGTCTCTCGGTCTCTCGGTCTCTTGACATGCCTTGCACAAAAACTTCTTAATTGTGCGTACCTATTTAATAAATTATATATATATATATATATATATTATTGAATTTGAAAAATGGGTGCAAGAGACCAAGAGACCGAAAGACCAAAAAGTGTTTCATCTTGTTAACGAATCTTAATCGCCAAAAATTAATTGTCGATAAAATTGCAATCCCTATCGATATGTATTATCTTTGCATCGACAAATAACTAAATAATTTTTGTATTATGAAAAACAGTAAAGTAAGAGGTTCTGCGATGTACCTGGGTGACGGAGGCTTTATTTTCAGCCCGTACAACGAAACGCGCGAGTCAATCTGGAAGAAAGCAGTCATGGTAGACCATGGTAAATTACGTCGCACAAATGAGATTGTGCAGATGACGCTCACCGTAGATTTGGATGAGAAGGATTTAAATCAGACCTTTTTGGATCTGTTCGCAACATTAATGCTTAAACTGCCGGAGGTATTATGATTAGTTATTTCACAAAAGTATCTTCAACTGCTGATGACCTTACGTGGGATCGTCTACAGCATCTTCTGGACTCACCGAAGGTTGCCATGATTATCAATGCCATCCGGGCAGAGAGTGATCATGACAAGCGAGGTGCTCTGAAAAGGGAATTGCCAGCTGTAACTTGGCAGTCACATTTCCCTATAGGAACAAGGCGTAAGGATGTAAATGCTAATCCTACTGGCTTCTTTATGATGGATATTGATCATGTCAGTAAGCCCATTGATCTTTGGAATATCTGCAGGGCGAAGTTGGATTTGCAGACTGTGCTTATCGCACACATCACACCCTCTGGAGAAGGATTGCGTATCGTGATGAAAAACTTCCCGCAGTTCACCTCGATTGCCGACAATCAAAAACACCTCGCAAATCTTTTGCAACTCAAAGAGTATGATGCTGCATGTAAGGATTTTGCGCGACTCTCTTACCTCTGCCGTCGTGCGGATGTTTTATATCTTAACAATGATCTGTTTACGAAAGACACAGAAATCTTTATTAAAAATGACAAATACCAAGACACGAATGCTACTGATAGCATCCCTAGCAATGAGTTGTTTAGCAACGGGGGATGCCCTCAGGTGGCTGCTCCTACCAGCCATAGTGGTTCAGATGGTGATGTTCATCCAGCTGGAGCAACAGAGTTATTGATTTATAATGGGAAAATACCCTATGAAATTATTACTAAAGCACTTGTAAGTTTTCTTGGGGGTGAGCCACAGAAGGGTACAAGAAACACATTTTTGTACAAACTGGCAAGACAGTTGCGATACATCGTTGACTTTAATCCTTTACTACTGTCAAAGATATTGCCCAGTTTTGGATTACCCCAGACAGAAGTAGAAAGTGTTGCACAATCTGCTTGTAAATCAAAGAGAAGCGAGAAACTGCCTTATGCACTCTATACCGTACTGAACCATCTGGATAATCCAGAAGAAAGTGATGAAGAGGATGAGGAAGAAGAAAAAGCAACGGAGGTGAAACTCCCTCCGTTGCCTCCTATCTTCAAAGAATTCGTTCGTATAGCTCCCGATGATTTTAAAGTACCTTCTATAGTGGCCCTCTTGCCAGTCATGGGCACACTGATGAGTAGATTGCGTGCTAAGTATATTGATGGTGAGGTACATGCACCTAATTTTTCTGCCGTAATAGAAGCTCCACAGGCATCTGGAAAATCTTTCGCCCGCAGAATTGTTAAGTATTGCATGAAACAGGTTGAATATATGGATTCCGTTGCCCGTCTTGCAGAGCAGCAATATCTCTCAGAATTAAGGAAAGCCCGTAATAGCAAGAAGCAACCAGAAGAACCGACTGCTATCATACGTGAGATACCTGCCTCTGTGTCAATTGCCAAGTTACTTAAACGACTGTCAAACGCCAAGGGATTACATCTGTTTACCTTTTTGGAAGAATTGGATACCCTAACGAAGAGCAATAAAGCTGGTGCATGGTCGCAAAAAACGGATATCTATCGTAACGCTTTTGACAATGCAGACTATGGTCAGGAATACATGTCGGATGTTTCATACAGTGGTGTGTATCCAGTATATTACAACATGCTTACCTGTGGTACACCAGCAGCCGTTGATCGATTTTACAGCGACCCTGAGGATGGTTTAGTATCACGTGTGATATTCTGTCAGTTGCCTTCCCAATTTGGTGCAAAAATACCAATCTTTAAAGAACTCAAAAAAAAGGAGGTAGCTTTGATTGAGGAATGGTGCAATAAGTGTAATGATGAGTTATGTTGCACACCAGAACAAGAAGTTGTTCCTGAACATCATATATTTCTGGGATATCTGAACGAGGCTATTAGCAAGTGGCTTGAAGAACAACGACTTCTGTCCATCCAGGAGGTTTCTATTTCTCGCAACATCTTTTATAGAAGAGCAGCCGTAATCGGTTTTCGAGCTGGTATGCTGGCACACTATCTGTATGGTGAGAAGAACTCATTACAGATAAGAAAGAAAGTTGTGAAATTCTCTCTGTTTGTTGCAAACTATGTGTTGGACGCCCTGCTAGATAAATTTGATTCTAAATTGGAGGCAGCGTACACGAATAAAAAGCGTGAGGTACATGTAAATCTCTACTCTCAATTACCTGATAATTTCGATCGTAATGAAGTGGCTGTAATGGCTAATAAGTTCAAAGTCGGAACATCAGTAAAACAGATTATATGGAGTTGGAAAGCAAACAACTACATTGAGGAAACTGAACATTATAAATACAAAAAAGTAGCATAGATATGATAAAACTTAGTGATATTATCGAATATAAAGATGTGAGGCTCGGAAGAATGAATATTATAATTGGCAATAAAACCAAGAGTTATCGGGCCCTCTGGCGTAATCAACCTGTGGCAAGAGAGCGATTCAGATCGTTGCCCTCTGGAACGTATGGTGTCAAGTACAAGAAATTCCTTTCTGCTCAAGATAATCCCTGGATTGTCTTTACGAATAATTTCCACATTCCTGTATATCCTTTGGGTAACATATCTTTTGATAAGATGATGCCTTACATCTACTTACAACATAAGGATGGTACAGAAGTATCAGAGAAAGAGTGGCGTAGAGTAACCTCTATAATGAATGCATCAGAAAATCCAACCATTAGCATCGATAGTCCCATCGTAAAGGTTGACAAAGAACTGATGGAAAAACCAAATAGTTATGAACTAAATGATTGGTAAGCCATGAGAGGATCTGTAAAAACACACATGGCAATACTGCTTGTCATCTCGGGAGTGGTGATGTGCTACCTGTCTTTTTTTACTCCGCCCCTGGGCGAGGTTGCACCATCGGTGCTGGGTTACTTCGGAGAAACCCTTATCTGGGCCGGTAGTGTATTTGGACTCGTCGAGTACGTTAACTTCAAGACAAAGCATCAAGACAATTTATCTATGTAAAACCGTTATATATTTTTAATTATTAATACAATGGAAAACAGTTACAGAATTTTATTAGATCTGCTGTCGCTACGACAAGCAAGAGTAGAGAATGATTGCATCATCATTCCTGTGAGTGCAAACGGAATTCGTCTTACAAAGAGTAAGAAAGACGAAAGCAAGCTTTATGCTTCCATGATGTTTAATGTGATCAACAGGAAGTCAACAGGAGAGCATGGTGAGGTGGCCATCGTAAAGCCCGTCCTGACATTTGAGGAACGTAATAAGCTCATGGCTGGGATGGATCCTCAGGTACCCATCGTTGGAAATGTTTTACTTAAAAAGAGTGAGTGATGGACTTTGTAAAATATAACAATCCGGGTAACATCATGCAGCATGCAGGCACTCCCTTCCTGGGGGAAGTAAAATCACCACACCGTCGTTTGACTGCCTTCAAATCGAAAGAATATGGCATCCGTGCAATGGTGAAGATCATCCGCACCTACCAGGCTAAGGGGTACACCACGTATCAGCAGATTATCTACCGTTACGCACCACCCGCCGAAAACAATACCAAGAGCTATCTCCAGTTCGTATGCTCAAGATGCGGGTGCATGCCCAGTAATGAAGTGCGCCCCTCTGATGATCAGGCCCTTATCGCTGCCATCTGCTATTATGAGTCACATTATGTGCTCACCAATGAGATGTGGAAGAAGGTGCAGCAGATATTGTAAAGGGTTTTAAATTAGACATAATATATACTTTTTTCTTTTTTCATAGTCGTTTGAGTTTTTATCGTATCTGCGCTGTGAAGCGCGGATACGGTTTAACCAAAAAAATATTGAAAATAATCGTGAAATAATTTGGAACTATCATAAAAAAACACTATATTTGCGGTTGAAAACTTACTGGTACTCATTTTTATAAAGAGTTATGGGAAACATATATATAATTATAATATTATTAATGCTCGTTTCGTGTAAGACGAAATATGTAGCAGTACCTGAATATCATACTGTATACCAAACGAAGATGGATTCTTTGGTACGGAAAGACTCTATTTGGGTGATCGACTCGATCACGTTATTCAGCAAAGCTGATACTGTGTATAAAGAGAAGTATCGCACCATATATAAAGACAGATGGCTGGAGCGGAGTCATACGGATACAGTCATGAAGATTGATTCAATTCGTGTGCCTTACCCGGTGGAACGATCCTTATCTGCAATGGATAGGATTCGAATGGATCTCGGATCTTTATCGTGTATTTTAATAGCATTTTGCCTTTATTGTTTCATCAAGAAGTAAAGATTATTGTTCATAGTTTTAGATAAGTCTATTATAGTTTAGTTTTTGTGTTGGTTTTGACACGCTCAATCTGGGAAGACCGGGCGTTTATTTAAACCTTAGTGTGATCATGTATAAATGATTAGTTGAGGTTTGGAAATTTAGTTTAAACAATAGTTTAATTGTTTAGTTTAGCAATTCATAGTCAGAGGACTAAAGGAATCGCCCATCTGTGAAGACGGGCGATTTTTATATATGTGTTTATTTTGGGGGAATCTAAATTTGACTACCAAGTAAAATAAACTTCTAAGATTTTACTCAGATTATTATGAATTTAGATAAATAATTTATATTTTTGTGGTGTGAATGATTTAAAAACGGATAAAATATTTTACATAACAAAAATAATCATGATGAAACATTTACTTGTATTAGCGTTGATGCTTCTGCCACTATATGCCCTGGCAGATGCCGTGGAGATAGACGGGATTTATTATAATTTGATAGAGAAGGGCAAAGTTGCTGAAGTTACTAGTAATCCAAATAATTATTCAGGCAGTATAAATATACCTGAAAAAATAACCTATAACGAAGTAGAGTATAGTGTGACAATAATCGGTGATAACGCATTCCAGAATTGCAGTGGTCTAAACTCAGTTATGATTCCTAACAGTGTGACGGCCATTGGGGAGAAGGCTTTCCTCAAATGCTTTAGGTTAACCTCCCTTGCCATCCCTAATAGTGTAATGACGATAGGCACTAATGCCTTCGAAGGATGCAGTGGCCTGATCTCTGTATCCATCCCTGACCGAATGACGATAATAGGCTCTTCTACGTTCTCAGGCTGCAGTGGGCTGACCTCAGTAGCCATCCCTAATAATGTGACGACGATAGGCTCTAATGCGTTCTCAGACTGCAGTGGGCTGACATCAGTAACCATTCCGAGTAGTGTAAGAAAAATAGAGAATAATGCGTTCTCTGGCTGCAACGGTCTGACTTCCGTGCATATTTCAGAATTGTCTGCTTGGTTTTATATAATATTTGAAAACCAATATAGTAATCCACTTAGCTATGCTCATCACTTATATATGAATGGACATGAGATAACGGATTTATATATTCCTAACAGTGTGACAGCAATTGGCCCTTATGCTTTATATGAGTGCAGCGGCCTGACCTCCGTAACCATCCCCAGCGGTGTGAAAAGAATAGATCAAAGTGCTTTCCGCAATTGCAGTGGTCTGACTTCAGTAACCATCCCTAATAGTGTGACGATTATTGATGGTTCTGCGTTCAAGGGCTGTGGTGGCCTAACCTCTGTAACCATCCCTAATAGTGTGAAGACGATAGGCTTGTATACCTTCGAAGGTTGTAGCAGTCTGTCTTCCGTAACTATTGGTAGTGGTGTTAATACTATAGGCTACTTAGCCTTTGCCTCTTGCAAGGAACTGACGGATGTCTATAGTTATGTTGAGAATGTACCATCTACAAGTACAGATGCTTTTAGGGACTCTTATATTGAGTATGCAACATTGCACGTTCCTGTAGCATCGGTGAATGCTTACAAATCAGCAGAGCCTTGGAAGAATTTTAAAAGTATTGTGGCCATTGATGGTGATACTCCTTCAACACCAAAATGTGCCAAGCCAACCATCAGCTATGATAACTTTAAATTGGCATACAACTGTGAAACAGAGGGTGTAGAGTATATTTCTGAAATAAAGGATGCTGATATCAAGAAATATTATGATAATAGTGTGAGTCTTTCTGCCACTTACGAAATAAGCGTTTACGCCACAAAATCGGGTTACGATAACAGCGATGTGGCTACCGCTACATTGGTATTCACCAACGCTACATTCACCACAGAGGGTACTTCGAGTGCAAAGGAAATGAATCTCCGTCCCTTGCTTATTCAAGCTAATAGTGGAAATATTAATATACAGGGTGCAGAGGATGGTACAAGGATAGGTGTATACAACGTGAATGGCCAGCAGATAGGATCGGCAGTGTCAGCATTTAATACGACTGATGTCTCAACCCCTTTAAAGAAAGGAGATGTTGCTATCGTCAAAGTTGGGCAAAGGTCGGTAAAAGTAATAATGAAGTAATAGCTGAATATTTAAAAATAGTAATTATGAAAACAATTAGAACAATCGGAGTAATCGCATTAACGGTAATAGTATGTGGTTTAATGGGTGCATGCTCATCAGATAATGAGGAGGAAAACGAGAATAATAAAGATAGTGAAAAACGCATCGTAAAAGTAATTGATGATGATTCAGACAGTGATAAGGAAGAGTCTTTTTACACCTATGATGATCAAAACAGAGTGATAAAGGTTACACTTAAAGCAGGAAGTAGCTATAGAGAAACAAACTATACATACGGTGACGGGGTTATAAAAAGTCGTGAAGTGGAAGGTAATTGGGAAGAAACTCATACATATTCCTTATCAAACGGATTAATCGTAAAAGATGAAGAAGTTCAAACAACCAATGGACGTAATCCGTCAATCACGACAAGGAGTTTTACGTATGACAACAATGGTTATATTGCAATTATACATTCTTCAAGTAATAGCGATGAAGATCGAACAACTAGATGTATATGGGCCAACGGTAACTTAATTAGGCTTGCTTGGGGGAGTGAATCTAGTCGTGAATATCGATACTCAGATATTCCTTGGAACAAGATGATGATTTACTACATAAAAGGAAGTAATATGGATAGTAACTTGTGGCTGGCTGGATATTGGGGTAAGAGACCAAAGAATCTGCCTTCTGAATTAGTCGGTGACTATTCATACAAATATGAGGTGACTAATGGGTATGTTACTAAGATGAAATATAAAGGGTTATGGGGTGAAGACTATTCGGGTGAATCAATAATTATATGGGAGTAAATGATTCACCCACTCATCGGGATTTGCAATCCCGATGAGACTGATATAATATCACCCTACATCAAACTACATATTGATGTACTTCACAGGATTCTGACTTTTTCCGTAGAAAGAGGTTACAGACTTTCCGATATAATCAGAATTAGGATCTTCTTCCCCGTCAAATTCTAACTTGTGTTCTTTGCCGGTATCTTTTGAGTAATACCATTTATTTGGTATATATACAGTATCAACGATGCCGTCAATAATAGCAAGTACGTGCGTAGCTTTCTCTGCTCTTTCTAGTTTCATAACCCAATATTTACGAGCCATTTCGTAGAAACTTTCCCGATGCACTTTACCTACCTTCACACATACGATTCTATCCCCTTGGTGAGGTATAAGTTTTTTCTGATTCATATAGATGCTTTTTTTATAGAATTACTTAATATAAAAAATAAACCATAGCAATCGCCCATCTGTGAAGACGGGCGATTTATTATTATTTGTACTTATATGCTTCGGTAATGATCTTCAGTTGGATGGCATCAAATATCTCTGTTGCCAAGTCTTCCTTAACGGTATAATCTATAAAATCATTCATATAATTATTATACTTGTTATTAGCATTTCTTGTCAGTCTTTTTTGCATCTCAAGCAGGATGTCTTTTACCTTTCCATCTGTAATCTTTCGATCAATATATTTGTTTTCATCATTAAGTAAATCCGTCAAGATAAAATCTAAACTAATTGAATAGTTTGCAGTGATTTCAATTGTATTTATAAAAGAGAAAGTATATAATTGACTCTTTAGAAGGTCTGCTATATCAAGATCTTCGTAATCTGCCAGAACATCATCTATTTTATCATCTGGTATTTGAGCTATTCTCTTTTTAAAATCTATAAGCGTAACACGTTTAATATTGAAAAACAGAGAATTTATGAAATCTATTGAATATTCAAACATTTTATCCTTCAATTGTAGACGGAAATCGGTCCTTATGGTTTTCAACATTATACTTTTCAACGTGTCAACTTGTTGCTGTGTTTCTTCTGTGAGATTAACATCCTTCTTGATCTTTTCATAGTACTGAAGAAAGACATCTTTCATATCAGTTGCAATCTTCTTTGTAAGTATACCAAGATAAAGATCTCTATAATCCAGGAGGGTGGTTTTTAATACATCATCAAAATCTATCTGTGAAAGATAGGCACTAAGACTAGAAATAGTTGTTTTCATAATGGTATTTTTTAAGTTAGAAAAAAGATTAAATAATTCTTATCACAAAGAAAAACGCGAACTGATTACAAGCATCCGTATTCTAGGTATTGCCCAACCTCTAGTCCAGATACATGTACCAGCCCGCGCATACGCAGGCGTGTACTTAATGCATCTCGGACTATTCTTTTATTGGGCAATTTTAGAATACGAGATTCAAAAAGTCTACGCTATTTTATTATGTTTACTCTTTCTTTATTTTTCCATCTAAAATATTTTAAGTTATACATTAAGCATAGCATCGTGCGTATGCTCGATGCAAATATACTTTATTTTTTTGATATGACAATTCAATAAAGGATTTTTTTGGTCTCACGGTCTCACGGTCTCACGGTCTTTTACACCCCTATGTTAATAGTTCAACCCCAAAAAGTCTCTCGGTCTCTCGGTCTCACGGTCTTTTGCACCCCTATGTCACATTCCTTCCCCCTTCACTTACCCAATTTAACTATGCCGATCTTGCAAACCCCTTTTTACAGGGGGTTTACAATAATCTTTTCACCAGCCTTGGTCATGACGTCATACTCATAGACCTTCTGCGTGGGTTGCAGGGATGGGGCTTTATATTCCGAAGATGTGAGAGGATCTTTGACCTTCGCTACCGATAAGAGGGGATTCTTACATGTTCCCTTGGCAACATGCAGTCCTTTGCCTGTAAGAGGAACATAAGAGCGCAGTCGGAGCACGCCACCAATCTTAGAGGTGATAACGGCCTGGGTGAGCTTTCCCTCAGACCATTGCTCATCAACCAGGAATCCGCCACGGGCACACAGCCCCTTTACTGCACCCTGCTCCCATTTCTCGGGCAAGGCGGGAAGGAGGTGTACAGCGCCATCGTGACTCTGCAAAAGCATCTCGGCAATACCGGCGGCACACCCGAAGTTACCATCTATCTGGAAGGGTGGGTGAGCGTCGAAGAGGTTCGGATAGGTGCGCCCTTCAGGATATTCCTTGGTCCTGCTGTCGTCGGGTAAGAGATGCAACATATTGGTGATGATCTTCAGTGCATGGTTACCGTCGAGCATACGTGCCCAGAAGTTGATCTTCCATCCTAAGCTCCATCCTGTGGCCATGTCACCACGCTGTGCCAGGGTGGTGGCTGCGGCAGAGAACAGTTCCGGATGACTATACGGTGAGATCTGATTAGAGGGATACAGTCCGTAGAGATGGGAGATATGACGGTGCTCATCCTTGGGGTCGTCGGCATCGATCAGCCACTCTTGCAGTTGACCGTACTTACCGATCTGCATCGGGGGAAGCAGCTGCAAGGCCTCTTCTACCCGGCGGGTCAGTTTAGCATCTTTCACCTTTAAGGCCTTCATAGCCTGCAACAACTGTGTAAGCACGTCGAAGACAATCTGGTTATCCATGGTGGAGCCGGCCGTGATGGTCGTTCCCTTTCCCTTAGGACCATGCTCGGGAGAGACGGTAGGAACGGTCATCAACCATCCATATTGTGGATGGCGCTGCATGTAGTCGAGCAGGAATATTGCGGCACCTTGCAGAACGGGAAGGTGCTTACGCAGGAATGTCTTGTCACCGGTAAAGAGATAATGTTGCCACAGATGGGTAGAGAGCCAGGCACCACCCGTAGGGAACATGCCCCAGGTAGGACCGTCCACCGGTCCGGCAATGCGCCAGAGATCGGTATTGTGGTGGGCCACCCAACCGTTACATCCATACATCTCTTGGGCTGTCTGTGCCCCGGTCTCACTCAGATCCCTGATCAGTGAGAAGAGCGGTTCTGCGGAGTCGCTGAGATTACCTACCTCAGAGATCCAGTAGTTCATCTCCGTATTGATATTAATGGTGTACTTCCCATCCCATGGCGCCTTCAGCTTATCGTTCCATACTCCCTGCAGATTGGCTGCCTGACCACCGGGCTGTGACGAACAGATCAACAGGTATCTGCCATACTGGAACATCAGGGCCACCAGGTCCATGTCGTTGCCGTCGGCAAAGGCAGCAAGACGTTTGTCGGTAGGAAGCGCGGAATGATCTGTCGTGGGGAGTGAGAGACTCACTCGCTGATATTGCTCATGATATCTGTCGATATGTCTCTTCATCAATGACTCAAACGACTGTCCGCGGAGGGAGGCCATCGTGGCGTCATTCTTTTTCGAGGGGTTACCGCTGATGTCATGATAGTTGATGAAGTTGGTGGCAGCGGTGATATATACCGTTGCCTCGGTGGCATTGCGCACGGTGACGGTGCTCTTGCCGTCTGACAGACTGCCGCCGTTGGTCTCTACCCAGATGCGGCACTCGGCTGTCAGTCCGCCCCTGACACCCTCTTGTTCTACTCCCTTGACAACGGCCGTCAGACAGTGGTTGCTTACCTGCTGTTGTGTTTCGAGTTCACATTCGTAAGAGATGGAGAAGTTGAGCTTGCTCTCCTGGTCTGCCGATAGTTTGACGGCTATCACATTGTCGGTGAGAGAAGCGATCATCTTCCGTTGGTATTGGACACCATCAGCACGATAACGCACGCTGGCTACCGCGTCATCGATGTTGAGTTCACGCTCATAGGCCTTGGCATTACTGTGGTTCCAGAATTTCAGGAATACATTTCCTAAAGGAAGGAATCGCATGCCATGAGGACCCTTGATGAAATGCTTGCCGATCAACTGATGTGCCTCTGCCTCTTTGCCTTCGAAGATGAGTTGGCGCACTTCCTGCAGGTGCTCTTTTGCCTCACGGCTATTGTTGTTATGAGGAGCACCCGACCAGAAGGTCTCTTCATTGAGTTGTATCTGTTCGGTATCCGGTCCGCCATAGATCATGGCTCCGAGATGGGAGTTGCCGATAGGCAGGGCCTCCAACCAATGGGTGGCTGGTTGGGTGTACCACAGTCTGCGGTTCTCAGCGTGAATGTTGATGACCATCATCAACATCGCGATCCATAAAAAAAGTTTCTTATCCATTGTATTTTATTATAACACTTGCAAATATAGAAAAAAGTTTTGAGAAAAGTGTTATTTGGATGGTTTTTTGTGTCGCCCTAACGGGCTAATTCAGAAAAGTTGAAAAATCTTTATCCAGACAGATTCGTAATTCAGGATTAATATGTATATTTGCATGAAAATACCATGATATGAGAGTAAGCAATATCTATCTATATATATTATTGCTGCTATGCAGCCTGTATAGCGTACATGCACAGGCGGCAGACAGCAGCGATAAACTGGTAAACCTGACGCTATCTGATGGGTTGGCCGGTGAGACCGTACATCGGGTGATGACCGATCATAACGGGTATGTGTGGATTGCGACCACAGGAGGTATCAGTGTCTATAACGGCAAATACTTGATGACGTTTCGTCTGTTGAATAACAAAGGACGGACCTTGGAGGTGACGGATCTTTGTGAAACCAGGGATCTCTCCGTGTATGCAGCAACTGAAGAGGGTGTTTATCGCATGACCAAGACATCTCATCAGTTTGAGCGGGTAATGCCTGAGGTGACGCATCCCTTGTCGTTACTGGCAGTGGGAGATACTGTTTATATTGGTAGTGAACAAGGACTGCAGTATTGGGATGGCCGGCAGCTGCACCGACAAGATGTGGGCATCGGGCGCAAGGGGTTGGATAATATTGTCAGGCATTATGTGCGTGACGACAAAGGATTCATTTGGTTTTTAGGGCGTCATGACCTTAACAGATACGACCCTCGAACGAATAAGATCTCTCACTATGATCTGGTATCAGTCATGGGTGGCAGGAATGTCCTGTCTCAGTTTGATATCTCAGGTGGTAAATTCTTTATCGGCACCCGTAATAATGGTCTGTTCGTATATGATCCCCAAACGAAGACTGCCCGTCATCTGGATAGCGTGGGAAGGATTGTCATCTCTGTACGTAAGAGTGCCGACGGACGGATTGCGGTAGCCACAGACGGTACAGGTGCTTGTCTGGTTGATCCGGTGAACGAACAGGTTGTGGAGCGTTTCTCGATGAATGAGACCGGTATCCATCGTTTGCCGACGAATGCACTCTATAGTTTTTATCGTGATGCCAATGGGGTTAACTGGTTGGGAACGGTGCGTGGCGGACTTTTCTTCAATCCGCATAACAGTAGGTTGTTTAAGGCGTATGAACAGAATGGTCTGTCTTCTCTGGGAATGAACGTGAGGTGTTTTGCTATTCATGGCAGTCAGGTGGTGTTAGGCCTACAGGACGGAATGTGGCTGATGGACAGTGATCGTCATCAGCAACGTTATTTCTCACCGGAGGAGATGGGCGGGCATATCGTGAATAACATCAAGAAATGGCATGATTATTATGTGATCGGTCTCTATGATGGTGGGATACGTCTGTTGGATGCCAGGAAAGGAACGTTGAGTAACCAGTCATGGGCGCCCTTGCTTGACAGGACGACCGTGGGAGACATCAAGGTGGCACCCGACAGTACTTTATGGATAGGCTGCTCAGATGGTCTCTTTATTATTCATCAGGATGGTCGTGTGAGACAGTTGACAGAGCAGAACTCTCATATTATAGGTGGTATTATTATCAGTATCACATTCGACAGGGAAGGAAATGCCTGGTTGACAGGCGCCGAAGGATTATCACTGTATAGCGCCAAAAGTCAAGATATCGTAGAACCCAGTTACCCGGAAGGATTCTTTGGCGATGAACCCTACATGCGTGGCATATTGGGGCATCATGGTATGATCTTTATGCGTAATGGTCCACAGCTGTTTTATACAACTCCTCAGATGGATCAGTTCGGAGAACTGAAATTGCCCGTTCATCTGTCGGACAAGTGGTGCCGCAGTATGGTTGATAATCAGCATGGCCGCCTGTGGCTGGCTTCAGAACGTGGACTGTTAAGCGTGGATTACCAAGGAAGGAATCTGATGCAGTTCGGTGAAGGCGAAGGCTTGTTGGGTGATCAGATCAGTGAAGTGATGATAGGCGATGACAACCGACTATGGGTAGCCACGAATCAAGGTTTGTTCTCAACCTCTCAGGAGGAGCTCCAGCAATGGCTTAAAGGTCAGCAGAACAAGGTCACGTTGTATAATGTGCGTAAGGGGAGTGATCTGATCAGTCGGGATGAGATGAGTCTTTTGAGTGAGCATCATGAGATTCGTCTCTCCTGGAACTTCACCTCAGAGGTTCTTCAGGCTGACCCGCTGTTGCTGGATTATGCCCGTCAGAAAGATCGTATCTATGAATATCGGATTGATGGTGGTGACTGGATCCTACTGGATATTGGTGCTTCTATTGATGTCCGTCACCTGCTATTGGGACATCATTTACTTACCGTGCGTCAGGCAGGTATAAAAAACACGGAAACGGTATATACACTATATGTGATCCCCTCGGTATGGGCCATCTTTGAATTGGTATTACTCATTATTGCCATCATCCTGCTCTATATGTGGTGGGTGTACCGAAAGAATACGAGAAGACTGCTCTCGGAGCGTAACGAGATAGAGAATGCCTTGATAGAGGTGGAAGAGGAGTTGCAGGCCGCAGAGAAGGTGAAGACAGAAGATGTGCAGAAGTATCAGAAGGTAAGACTGGATGAGAAAGAGAGTGCTGAAATTGTGCGGCGTATGAAAGATTATATTGAAAAAGAACGAGTATATACGAATGCCGACCTGAAGATGAAAGACCTTGCCGATGTGTTGCATCTCTCAGCTCCGAAACTGAGTCAGGTATTCAATCTATACTTAAAAGAGAACTACTATGAGTTTATCAACCGTTATCGCTTGGAAGAGTTTAAACGTCTCATAGAGGCTGGGGAATACAAGCAATATACCATCACGGCACTGAGTGAAAAGTGCGGATTCAAGAAGTCGAATTTCTTCTCTACATTCAGAAAGGTAGAAGGGATGACACCAGCAGAATATCTCAAAAAACAAGGTGTAAAAGTTTAGCTAATTTAGATGGACGATTTTGTAAGTAATTGTAAATTAGTGAATTAAACAATTTGGAGTAATTGCTAAACCAATTGGCAGAGAGAATCAGACAAAATGATTCTCTCTTTCTTTTTTTATGTCTATCTTTGTGTTGTCAAACTTAAAACCGATGGCATATGAATACTTCTGTCAATCATGAAAATAATCATCCTGCCGATGACAGTAAAAGTAGAATGATTGGAAAGATTTACCAAGATGTGAGAATGGAGATCTTCTCAATTTTTCGTCAGGCATGTATTTCAGAAGAAACCTGTGAAGACCTGGTGCAAGAGGTCTTTATGAAAGTGTTGAGTCTGGATGTTATTCTGGAAGAACACTTGAAGGCGTTAGTGGTTACCATCGCTTATCAGAAACGAACGGATTACCTTCGCCATCGTACATATATAAATAAGGTGAAGAATGAGTGGCTCTGGCGAATGGAACAGAGCTATACCAATACGATGTGTGAGACCAAAGATCTTATGAACGCTGAGATGAAGGTCATCCACAGTATGTCTGAGAAAGATGCCTGTGTTTATAAGCTGATGCGCTTTGAGGAGAAAACAGCCGATGAAATCGTCATGGAGACCGGACTCTCCAAACGTGCTGTCGAATCACGTATCTATCGGACACGTAACATGGTGAGGGATAACCTCAGAAAAGTGATCAACTTTTGAGTATTTTCAATGATCTATCCGTATCACAAGAAAAAATCAATCTATACGTTATTAATAATAAAAACCAACTGATTATGAATCAAAAAAGGAAATGGTTTGTTACGCTGTGTCTGATGTTGACTGCGACGTTGACATGGGCACAGGACATCACTGTGAAAGGAACGGTGGTGGACCAAAGCAACGAGCCACTGATCGGTGTGACTGTTCTTGTTGACGGTCAGACAGGAAGTGGTACTGTGACTGATTTCGAAGGAAACTACCTCATCAAGGTGCCGGGCAACGGACACCTGAAATTCAGTTATGTCGGTTATCAGGAACAAGTGGTAGCCGTTAACGGAAAGACAACAGTTAATGTTGTGATGAGAGAAGATGCTGAACAACTGCAGGAAGTGGTGGTTGTAGGTTATGGCACACAGAAGAAAGAGAGTATGACCGGTGCTGTCACCGTTGTCGACTCTAAGGCTTTCCAAGAGAAAGGCGGTCTGGCATCACCGTTAGAGGCATTGCAAGGTCAGGTGGCCGGTGTCATGATTACCCGTTCTTCAACAGCTCCTGGCGATGAGTCATGGACGATGAGCCTTCGTGGTGCTTCCTCCATGAACTCAACAGAGCCACTCATCATCATCGATGGTGTGGCTGCTAACAGTGTCTCTGAAATGCGTAACCTGAATCCGAATGATATCGAGACCATTAACTTCCTGAAAGACGGTTCTGCCGCTATCTATGGTAGTCGTGCTGCAGGTGGTGTTGTCTTGATTACAACTAAGAAAGGTAAGGA
>CADBSW010000027.1 GCA_902797505.1 uncultured Prevotellaceae bacterium
CTTTCGGGAAGAGGATGTGCACGCCCTTGAAGTTTGCATCATACGGTGTCATGCAGAAATACTGCAGATCCTTGATGGTATGCATACCTTCCTCTGGCATATCCTGCTGGGTGAGCACTACAGTGAGCTCCTTGGCACGGTCGTTACGGAAGTTGATGAAGATCACCACATCACCCTCCTGGATAGTGCCATCAACAGTATTGTTATTGATTGGCTTGATGAATTCGTCGGTAACGCCATCGGCATAACTCTCTTCCATGGCCTTCACCATGTCGTCAGACTGCTTACCCTTACCCTCTACGAGCAGGTCGTAAGCCTCCTTGACACGATTCCAACGCTTGTCACGATCCATGGCGTAGAAACGTCCTACGATAGTGGCGATGGCTGCGTCGTTCTTCTGACACTCCTCTGTCAACTGACGGATAAAGCCCACGCCACTCTTCGGGTCGGTATCACGACCGTCCATGAAGCAATGTACGAAAGTATTCTTCAGACCATACTCCTTAGAGATCTCTATCAACTTAAACAGATGATTCAAAGAAGAGTGTACACCACCATCGGAGGTCAGTCCCATCAGGTGCACTTTCTTACCCGTCTCCTTCGCATAACCGAAAGCACGCTTAATCTCGGGATTCTCCATGATACTACCATCCTTGCAAGCGCGGTTGATCTTCACCAAGTCTTGGTATACCACACGACCGGCGCCGATATTCAGGTGACCCACCTCTGAGTTACC
Source organism: uncultured Prevotellaceae bacterium (assembly GCA_902797505.1). Lineage (GTDB taxonomy): Bacteria > Bacteroidota > Bacteroidia > Bacteroidales > Bacteroidaceae > Prevotella. The sequence goes on from CADBSW010000027.1 coordinate 737, forward strand.
CATCTGTCCGTCGGGCAGACCGACATCCTCACCGGATGCCTGCAACTGTGAATGTGCGCTTACCGCTGTAAGATAGTCTAAGTAAGGTGTCGGGGTATTATAGATCACATCACCGGCACCATGTTTGCCGATGCCCCAACCATCGAGAATCATCAATAAAGCTTTCTTTGCCATAATCTTCTTATTCTAAAAACGTCTTTTTACATATCTTTTTTAACAAGGCGCAAAATTACGAATAAAACCACATATCGCAAAATCAAAAAGTAAAAACATGATAAAAGTTAAGGTTTTTTGTCATGTATATCAAGGAATAAGGAGAAAAAACACTACCTTTGCAACATGAAGAAGATATTGTTTTGCTTACTGATCGGTTTGCTGTCTGTGGCAGCCTGCAACAACGACGATAATGATCTGAGGATCTTTGTCGAGTCGTTTGATTGGGATGAGAACGTATGGGAGCAAACCGTAGACATCAAAGTGAACGGGAAATGGAGCGTCAGTTCGAATGTAGACTGGTGCGGTCCCTACCAATCATCGGGTGAAGGTGACAAGCGCATTACGCTATGGGTGAAGCCTAACCTCACGAATACCGCACGTACGGGTAAGCTGACCATCAGATCGGGTGGTGACACCAAGACCATCGCCTTGTCACAAAAGGCCTTCAGCGGTAACCTGGAGGATTACACCTATCAGTTGCCGGTGATCTTCCATATCCTCTACAAGGATCAGAACAATGCGCTGCAATATCCGGCCAAAGGACGCATGGCAGAGATCCTCAAGGGAGTGAACCGGTTGTATGCCAGCAATAAGATGAACATCCAGTTTGTCATGGCGAAGTATGACCAAGACGGAAAAGAACTCGAAGAACCGGGTGTGATGCGCGAGGAGGTGAAGTTCGACAGTATATCGAGCATGAAGTTCCTGGAGCAGAAGAACACCGACTATGGTTATCTCAACCAAGACCTGCAAAGATACATCAACATCTTCGTGTTTGCCTATAGCGAAGAGAAGACCTTAGGAGTGTCCGACCTACCTGTGATGCCCACCGAGCATACGATGGACGGACTGTCTAATCAGGCGGGCAAAGAACTGCAGACATTCAAGACACTCAATTTCCCCTGGGGTGTGACCATCAACAACAACTTTATCAATCAGGATCAGGATGCGAATACCATCAACCCCTTGTATGTGACGCTCACCTTAGCGCATGAACTGGGGCATTATCTGGGATTGTTGCACACCTTCTCACAAAACGAGTGTTATGAGGATGACTATTGTGATGACACCAAAAACTGCGATTACCATGCTTACGAACAGCAGTTGGAAGTATATATGACAGAGGTTCAAAAGAGCGGAGGACGACTGGAAGCCAAGAAGGTGCTACGCCGCATCAGTTGTGAAGATGCCAGTGAGTATCAGGCAGATAACATCCTCGACTATATGTACACCATCGGGAATGTGTTCACCGAGCAACAGAAGAAACGGGCACATCAGGTATTAAACTACTGTCCGATGGTTCCCGGACCGAAGTTGGAGACCTATTCCAAAGCTACTTCCAGAGCATCGGCGGCATTCATACAACCCCGATTGTCTGATTGTCCGAAGGTTAACGATAACGTTAACGGGAACGTTTACAAAAGATAACAAACGGCTACATATAAAAATATGAACAAACTATTAATTACTATCGCTATGTTAACCAGTTGTGTAATGTCTGCCATGGCAGGTGAGATACACGTTGACAAGAACAAATCATTAGAGGAGGCACTCTTCCAAGCCAGGGAGTGGCGGCGACTGAATGCCCCGGAAGCGACCGGAGGCATCCATATCTATTTGGGAGATAATACTTACCGACTGAATAAGCCCCTGCTCCTTCGACCGGAGGACAGTGGCACGGCAGCCTCTCCCACCATCATCCACGGGGGAACGATATCAGGTGCTGTCAGCATCAAGAACTGGAAAAAGGAAGGAAAGCTATGGGTGGCCGATGCTCCTATGGCTGGCAATAAGATCATCTATTCACGACAGTTGTGGGTAAATGGCCATAAGGCCCTGCGCGCCCAGCAGTTTGCTGCCGGTAAGATGGAGCGGATGATCGACTTCAACATAGCAGACAAGACCATCACTATCCCCACCCCGAAGGAAGATCTCTCCAAGGAGACACAGTTGGAGATGATGGTTCATCAGCGTTGGGCCATCGCCATCCTCCGGGTAAAAGAGATGAAGAAAGTGGGAAAGAATACCGTGGTTAGCTTCCATGATCCGGAGAGTCAGTTGGAGTTTGCCCATCCTTGGCCACAACCGGTCATCAACGGTGAGAAGGGCAACTCTTCTTTCTGTCTGATGAATGCCAAGGCTTTCCTGAATGAGCCCGGTGAGTGGTATCAGGATTACCCATCTGGAAAGATCTACTATTACCCCTTAGCCGGTGAGAACATACAGAAAGCCACCGCAGAGATACCCCACTTAGAGCAACTTATCTATATGGCGGGCACAGAAGAGCGCCCCGTCACCGATATCCATTTTGAAGGAACCACCTTCTGTTATGCCGGATGGCAACGCCCTTCTTACGAGGGACATGTCACCCTGCAAGGCGGTTTCCGAATGCTCGATGCTTATAAGTTGCAGAAACCTGGCCTTTTCCACAAGGCCGCATTAGAGAACCAGGCATGGATCGCCCGTCCGGAAGCAGCCATCTCTGCCGTTCATGCCGAAAGACTATTATTTAAGAAATGCATATTCACACATCTTGCAGCGACAGGTATCGATCTGGAAGGATTCGTCAACAACTCCAACGTAGAGAGAAGTGGTTTTTATGATATCGGAGGCACTGCTATTATGGTGGGTTATTTCGGAGAACAGGGCTTCGAGACCCATATCCCCTATCTCGGTAAGAATATCTGTGATAACATCACCATTAAGGAAAACCGTGTGAAAGATGCCACCAACGAGGACTGGGGTGCCGTAGGTATTGCCGCAGGATATGTCAGCAATATCAATATAGTACAAAACGAGGTGTGTGACGTCAACTACTCAGGCATCTGCGTAGGATGGGGCTGGACAGCCCTGAAGAGTGGCATGCACGACAACCGTATTGAAGGAAACTACGTGCACCGGTATGCCAAACAGTTGTATGATACCGGTGGTATCTACACACTGAGCAACCAACCGGGATCGTTTATCATCAACAACAGGATAGAGGCTCCCACCAAAGCGCCCTACGCCACCAACGACCGTGGATTCTGCATCTACTTCGATGAGGCGACAGACGGTTATACCGTAGAGAACAACTGGATGCCGACAGAGAGTTTCGGTTATAACCAGCCCGGTCCGGCCATGATCATCCGTAATAACGGACCGCAGGTGAAAGTGAAGAGTGAAAAGTGAAGAGTGAAGAATTAAGAATATTATATTTTAATGAGACCGACGAATTATCATTTATTTGATTTCCTTGACTTTGATGTCAATCTTTCGAAAGACGAATCTTTATGGAAGGCTTATAAGCCTACCGCTATATATGAGAAAGACGGAGATATCTGTCTGGATGTGCCTTTCCAAAAACAAGTGTTAGACAATGATATGGCTGCCGACCTGCAAGTGGCGCAGGAGACGCACCGGTTATATATCCGTTACTACGAACCGAAGATCATCCGACTGTTTATCGATTTTACCGATGAAGAGACGATGACTGATGAGTCGGAGATGTTGCAATACGCTGAGCGTGTGAAGAGAGGGACTCTCTCCCTGCAGAAAGATGGAGAGAACTACAAAGTGGTTTCTCCTGAAGGTGTGATGCGTGCATATATCAACATGACAGATGCTCCGGTTGACCGCTGGAGTGATCTGCAACCCGATCCTCAGCCCACCATCGATATCCGTCTGTATCCCGATGGAGACAAAGAGATACGTCTGGCTGCCTACGATCATTTCTCACCGCCACGTTACGATGCACTACCCTTGGCTTTCTGCAAGACAGAAGGACAGCGTGACCGGGCTACGCTCTCTTTTGAGTGTAAGCATGATGAGTGTTTTGCAGGTACTGGTGAGCGCTTTATGAAGATGGATCTCAGTGGACAGACCTTCTTCCTGAAGAACCAAGACGGACAGGGCGTGAACAACCGTCGTACATACAAGAATATCCCATTCTACCTCTCCAACAGGATGTACGGCACCTTCTATCATACCTGTGCCTATAGCAAACTGTCGTTAGCGGGTCACTCTTCCCGCAGCGTACAGTATCTGAACGACCAACCCCGTATCGATGCCTTCGTCATTGGAGGTGACAGCATCGAGGAGATTATCCGTGGCTATCGTGACCTGACAGGTTACCCCACCATGCCCCCACTGTGGAGTTTCGGTGTATGGATGAGTAGGATGACCTACTTCAGTGCTGATGAGGTGAATGGTATCTGTGACCGTCTGCGTGAAGAGCACTATCCCTGTGATGTAATTCACTTGGATACCGGATGGTTTAAGACCGACTGGCTCTGTGAGTGGAAGTTCAACGAAGAGCGCTTCCCCAACCCGCCAGCCTTCATCAAACAGTTGAAAGACAAAGGATTCCGTGTATCTCTGTGGCAGTTGCCTTACGTGGCAGAGAATGCCGAACAGATCGATGAGGCACGAGAGAACGACTATATCGGTCCGCTCACCAAGCAACAGGCATCAGAAGGCAGTAACTTTTCTACCCTTGACTATGCCGGCACGATCGACTTCACCTACGACAAGGCAACCGAGTGGTATAAAGGACTGCTCAAACGACTGCTCGACATGGGTGTGAAATGTATCAAGACCGACTTCGGAGAAAATATCCACATGGATGCCGTGTATAAGAACATGAAACCGGAGTTGCTCAACAACCTCTATGCCCTACTCTATCAGAAGGCTGCCTACGAGATTACCAAGGAGGTAACCGGTGATGGTATCGTATGGGCAAGAGCAGCATGGGCCGGTTGTCAGCGCTATCCTTTGCACTGGGGCGGTGACAGTTGTTCTTCATGGGACGGCTTAGCCGGTTCTTTGAAGGGCGGACTGCACTTCGGTCTCTCTGGCTTTGCTTTCTGGAGTCATGACGTGCCTGGCTTCCATACCCTACCCAACTTCATGAACGGCATCGTGGATGACAAGGTATATGTGAGATGGACGCAGTTTGGAGTCTTCACCTCGCATATCCGCTACCATGGCACGAACAAACGAGAGCCATGGCATTATCCCAACATCGCACCGATCGTGAAGAAATGGTGGAATCTCAGATATGCCCTCATCCCTTATATCCTGCAGGAAAGCCTCATCGCCACACAATCCGGTCACAGTATTATCGAGGCACTCGTCTTCCAATATCCCCATGATCATACCGCATGGCATATCGACGATGAGTATTTCTTTGGACATGACTTCTTGGTAGCACCCGTGATGAACAGTGAAGACAGCAGGGATGTCTATCTTCCTGAAGGCAAATGGGTACAATTCTTTACAGGAGAACGTCTTACAGGAAATCAATGGATACACCTTGAGAACATTCCATTGGAGCAGATGCCCGTCTATGTACGAGAGGGTGCACAGATACCGATGTATCCGGAGCATGTGGAATGCACCGACGAGATGGATCTGCAGAAAACCATTATTACAACGATTGATGAACAGTTCAAAGGTTACAACTTATAACAAACAATATGAATACTTGGAAAGCTAATTTAGAAGAAACAAAGAAAAGATATGTCAACTGGTGGAACCATAAAGGCATTATCGTTAACATGTGGGAGCACTTCCAGGAAGGAGTCACCCCACATGCTGATATCCCCGCTCCACACCCCCCAAAGGATCTGAACCAGAAATGGTTCGACCCTGAATGGCGTGCAGAATATCTCGATTGGTATGTGGCACATAGTAGTCTGAAAGCAGATATGTTACCCGTGGCTAACACACAGTTAGGACCTGGTTCATTAGCAGCCATCCTCGGTGGTGTCTTCGAAGGTGGTGAGGATACCATCTGGATCCACCCGGATCCCAACTACTCCGACCAGCTCACCTTCAACAGAGAGCATCCCAACTGGCTGTTGCACAAACAACTGTTGCAGGCTTGTAAGAAGAAGGCTCAGGGCCATTACTATGTGGGTATGCCCGACCTGATGGAGGGTCTCGATGTGTTGGCTGCCATCAAAGGCACCGACAAGGTATTGCTCGACACGGTGATGCAACCCGAGGTTCTCGAAGAACAGATGCGGTTTATCAATAAGGTTTATTTCGAAGTCTTCGATGAACTCTATGACATCATCCGTGAGGGCGATGAGATGGCTTTCTGCTACTTCTCTTCTTGGGCTCCCGGTAAGATGACAAAGCTACAGAGTGATATCTCTACGATGATCAGCGTGGAGGATTACCGTCGTTTCGTACAGCCCTTCATCCGTGAACAGTGTCAGAAGATCGACTATACCCTCTACCATCTTGATGGTGTAGGTGCCATACATCATCTGCCCGCCCTATTAGAGATAGAAGAGTTGAATGCCGTTCAGTGGACCCCAGGTGTCGGTCAGCCACAGGGAGGTGATCCGAAGTGGTATGATCTCTATCGTCAGATCCTCGATGCCGGAAAGAGTATTATGGCTTGTTGGGTAACGTTGGATGAACTGAAACCGCTGTTGGATAATATCGGTGGTGACGGTGTACATCTGGAAATGGACTTCCATAATGAGGATGAGGTAGAGAAAGCACTGCGTATCGTGGAGGAGTTCCAGACAAAAGAAGAACCCGAACGCAAGGTAGCTGATATCATCCGACTGACAGAGAAACGTTTCAAAGATCTCAATGAAAAAATCAATATTGAGCAGCAGCCACAGGCACCGACCTATAAGAGTCTGGTTGACGTGCAGAAGAAACCTGTCAGGAAGAAGATCTTAGGACAGCAGAAGACCGCCGTGATTCCCACGGAGGGACTGCAGATTGAAAAGCCTTCGTTAGAGAGTCAGTTGAAGCAGCGTATCCTGATCTTCGACGGTGCTATGGGAACCACCATTCAGAGCTTTCATCTGGAGCAGGTCAAGAGCAACGAATACCTGTGTATCGAGCGTCCGGAGGTGATCAATGAGATCTACCGTCGGTTCTTGGCAGCAGGCTCAGATATTATCAGCACCAACACCTTCAATGCACAACGTATCTCACTGCCCGATGGTCTGCAGGACAAGGTTGAGGAGATCAACGTACAGGCAGCAGTGATGGCCCGCAGGATGGCTGACAGTTTCACACTGACAAACCCCGATAAGCCCCGTTATGTACTCGGTGGCATGGGTCCTACCCGTGAGACCATCTCCATGGAAGGTGCAAAGGTGAGCTATCAAGAGATGAGCGACATCTACCAAGAGCAGGCAGAAGCATTGTTGGACGGTGGTGTTGACGGACTGATCCTCGAAACGATCTTCGACGTGATGAACGCCAAAGCGGGTGTCGAGGGATGTATCCGTGCCATGGAGAAGAAACAATGCGAGGTGCCGCTGATGCTGAGCTTCACCGTTAGAACAGCTGAAGGTATGAATATGATCGGACAGGATGTGATCGACTTTGCCAAGTCATTGGGCGATTATCCTATCTTTGCGGTTGGTATCAACTGCAATCCCGATATCCCGATGGTGACAAACCTCATCCGTCGGTTGGCCAACGAGACACCTTATTATATTATAGCCTTCCCCAATGCCGGACTGCCTGACGAGAACGGACAATATGCCACCACGCCCGATCTCTTCCAGAAAGAGATGTGGCCGATGTTCGACCAGCACCTGATTAATATGGTGGGTGGCTGCTGTGGTACAAACGATCAGCACATGGCCAAGCTCGCAGCACTCACGCAACCGGCTCCCGGCTGTTGGGTGAGTCCTCATCAACCAAATAGCAAGCATTACGCACCGGTGGAAGAACCCACGGAGGAGCCTATTGAAAAGGAAGAAGTTGCAGCAGAGAGCACTACATCGACTGGTCCATCCGTCTTCGACAGCATCGTAAACGGTAAGTCTGACGACTGTGCCCAGGCTACGCAAGCAGCTATTGAACGGGGTGAGAAGCCTCAGGAGATCATCAACAACGAGATGATCCGTGCCATGGCAGAGGTAGGACAACGTTTCCAAGACGGTAAGGCATTTGTACCGCAGCTGTTGATGGCTGGTCGCTCGATGAAAGCCGGACTGGAGATTCTCAAGCCGTTGATGGCAGGTGAGAGCACTACTTCCTTAGGAAAGATCGTCATCGGAACCGTAAAGGGTGACCTCCACGATATCGGTAAGAACCTGGTAGCCTCTATGCTCGAAGGATGTGGTTTTGAGGTGGTGAACATCGGTATTGATGTTTCTGCCGAGACCTTCATCGAAGAGGTGAAGAAGAACCAGCCCGACATCCTCTGTATGTCGGCCCTGCTCACCACTACCATGGGTTATATGAAGGTGGTGATCGACGAACTGGAGAAGGCAGGTATCCGCGATCAGGTAAAGGTGATGGTGGGTGGAGCTCCTGTCTCTCAGGGCTATGCCGACGAGATCGGTGCCGACGGTTACAGTGACAATGCTAACTCAGCTGTTACCGTGGCCAAACAACTCTTAGGAAAACTATAACAACAAACTACAGTGGGTCTTCGTTCATCAAGGATGACGAAGGCCCACCATAATATCTATCAAACGAATGCACGCAAAATTTTTAGGAACTTTAGATTGGACCATTTTGATCGCCTACTTCGTCATTCTCTTGGCGATTGGTATTTGGGCAAGTACAAAACGCAAGAAAGGCAGTAGTCTCTTCCTTGCAGAACACTCTCTACGCTGGTATCATATCGGCTTCTCTATGTGGGGCACCAATGTAGGACCCTCTATGTTGATCGCATCAGCCTCAGCAGGATTCACCACAGGTATCGTTTCCGGTAACTATGCGTGGTATGCCTTCGTGTTTATCTTTCTCTTGGCCTTCGTCTTCGCACCCCGTTACTTGGGCAGTAACGTAAGTACCCTACCGGAGTTTATGGGACTGCGTTTCGGGCAGGACACCCGCAATATCCTGGCATGGTACACCATCGTGACCATCCTGATATCCTGGTTGGCACTGACACTCTTTGCCGGTGGTATCCTCATCCGACAGATCTTCTCTATCCCGATGTGGGCTTCCGCATTGATCCTCTTGGCGATCTCTGCTTTCTTCACCATCCTCGGAGGACTGAAAGCCGTGGCCTATACCAATGTGTACCAGATGATCCTGTTGATCGTGGTATCTGCCACACTGACCATCGTTGGTCTTATCAAGGTGGGTGGTGTCAGCGGATTGGCAGGTGCTGTACCAGAAAACTATTGGAACCTGTTCCTTCCTAACGATAATCCCGACTTCCCATGGTTGCCGATCCTTTTGGGCTATCCCATCATGGGTGTGTGGTTCTGGTGTACCGATCAGTCGATGGTACAACCCGTCTTGGCTGCCAAAAATCTGAATGAAGGACAGCGCGGAGCCAACTTCACCGGATGGTTGAAGATCCTCGATGTGCCCCTGTATATCCTCCCCGGTATTCTCTGTCTGGCATTATTCCCCTCGATAAGCAATCCCGACGAGGCCTATATGACCATGGTAACCAACCTCTTCCCTGTGGGAATGGTCGGTTTGGTACTGGCAGTGCTCACAGCAGCGTTGGTCAGCACGATCGGTTCTGCCCTGAACGCCCTGAGTACAGTCTTCACCATGGATATCTACGTAAAGAGTCATCCTGACGCTACCCAACCGCAGATTATCCACATGGGTAGGGTTGTCACCATCGTGGGTGCCATCCTCTCGGTGATTATCTGCGTGGCTATCGACAGCATCAAGGGACTGAACCTCTTCAATATCTTCCAGTCGGTATTGGGATTCATCGCACCACCGATGTCAGCGGTCTTCCTCTTCGGTGTATTCTGGAAACGCACCACCTCACGGGCAGCCAATATGGCACTCACCTGGGGTACCGTCTTCAGTATCGGTACGGGTATCCTCTATCTTTTTGTGCTCAACGGAGCTGACTTCTGGCCGCACTTTATGATGCTGTCGTTCTGGATCTTTGTCATCATCGCCGCTGCCATGGTGTTCGTCAGTCTGCTGGATAAGTCAGAGCCTCAGCCATCGATGATCAAGAAGATCAACGGAAAGCCTTCACTGGATGTAAGAATCGGTTGGACATTGCTGATCATCGCCATGATCGCATTGTACATCTTCTTCAACGGACATTAATCACTAATAGTCATTATAAAAATAAGGTGGAGCCACACAGAAGTGGTTCCACCTTATTATATATGTCAGGATGATTCTCAGCGTGAGGCGATGGCAAATGCCACATCCATCATGTGGATGAAGTTATTCTGTCGCTCCTCAGCCGTGGTTTCCTCACCGGTAATCAGAGAATCGCTGATCGTACACAGACAGAGCGCCTTCGCTCCGACACGAGCCGCATTCATATACAATGCCGGGGCCTCCATCTCTACCGCCAGCACACCCATCTCCATCCATTTCTTAGATGTAGGATTGGCATCGTAGAAGGTGTCAGATGAATAGACATTACCCACCTTATAACGGAACCCTCTCTTCTCTGCCTCTTCCACACCGGCACGCAACAGGTCGAAATCGGCTATCGGGGCATAGGTACCTCTGAGTTCAAACTGGTCTGCATAACTGCTGTTGGTGCATGCTCCCATGGCGAATACCAAGTCACCGATATGCAGATCTTTGTTCATCGATCCTGCAGACCCCACACGGATAATGGTCTTCACATCGTAGAAATTAAACAACTCATAAGTATAGATACCAATGGAGGGGATGCCCATGCCATGTCCTTGCACAGAGATACGCTTTCCGTTGTAGGTGCCGGTATAGCCTAACATTCCTCTTACCTGATTATACAACACGGGGTCCTCTAAATACCGTTCTGCCATCATCTTGGCACGCAACGGATCGCCTGCCATAATCACAGTGTCCGCAATCTCACCATACTTAGCTCCGATATGCGGTGTTGGTGTATTTTCCTTTAACATGATATTGAATATTTTTATAAGTTAATAAATAATTATTTCACAACTACCCCAACCCCTCCGAAGCAGTCAAGGGTCAAAGGCTTTGTTGCTGCGCAACACTACCCTGCTTTAGAGCCGCCCCTATCAAGGGGCTCAAAACCTTCCCGTCGCTCTTACATTATGGGCTTCACCCATGAAAATCGGCTACGCCTCAGCAATAAGCAAGCTTGCTGCATTCGGCTTGCACGATTTTTTTTTGTATGCTCGCCCCATCAATTATCGGAGCAGCGAGAGCAGAGTCAAGCTTGCTTGAACTATGCCGAGTCGTGACGATAATCGCAAAATGCAAAGGGGCGGCATAATTGTGTTGCTTACGCAACCTTTAACTTCTGTCCTCATCGCGGACTTGATCCGCGATCTGCACCGTATATAATCGGATGAGATTCCGGCTCGGTGGCCGGAATGAGGTTTCTTCGAATCTCCCTCCCCCTTCGGGGGAGTTGGAGGGGCTTCTTTTCCCTCCCCTTCGGGGAGGCTTGGGAGGGACTCTTAATGGTTGCGATAGCGTAAGGGTTAGCAATAAAATGCGGTGACTGAACACGGCGCCGTAGGCGGTGCGAGGACCTGTTTGAGCGAAGCGAGTCCCGCAGCACAGTGTGAAGAACCACATTTTGTCTGTCTCGAAGCGTGCAACATGGTCTCTCTTGGTTGCTTCTCTCTGACGAAACAGAGAGAAGAAC
>CADBSW010000028.1 GCA_902797505.1 uncultured Prevotellaceae bacterium
ATACAAAAACTTTTGGACATTCCTTCTCTTTCCTCTTGATTTTTAAGACTTTAAGGGCAAGCTATTTGCAAGTGGGAAACTTTAGTTTTATAATAATAAAAAGATTGAATAATAATCTCATAGATTAAAATGAAATCCTTTGGGGCCCCTGTCCCCGGGTGAGATATCTTTGGCCCTTACGGGCCGGGCCAGCGAGTACCATGAGCCGGGCTGGTGGGCCGCAACGGCCGGGCTCGCGAGCCTTTTGTTTCCATGAACCATATAGATCACATGCACCACTCGGGGTTAATACCCAACCATGGGACTAGTGCCCCCATATGTTCTTTCCCTCTATGGGGAAAATCATAACTCTATGCTATATGGGGAATCACAGAATGTATTATTTCGCCGTGCCGTCAAGCATATTCTTCTGCAGCACCTCCTGGATATAGATGGCGTCTAAGCTCCAGAGGGCGGCATTGTTGGTGTTGGAGGTGCGGTCGGACAGTTTCCAAAGAGAATCCCAGACGGTGGCGGTACGCTTGGGGTCACGGTCTCTCCAGGCGGCATAGGCCTCCAATCGGCGGACGGGGAAATGGTTCTTAGCCATCAGCTTGTAACGTCGGGCATAGTCGAGCCAGCAGGCCTCGAAAGCCTTGTCGCCTGTCAGAGGCAACAGTTCGTTCATCACCTCAAAGCCGCCCATGATCGTGAACAGATGGTTGGTGGTGCGTACCGAGGGGTCGCCATCGTAGGTGATGCGCCCCGTGGCGGGGTCGTAGCCTTTGGCGAGGTTGCCTGTGAAGACACCATCGGGCAGTTGTGTGATGGAGCGCATGCCGGTCAGGATCTTATCACGGTATGTCGTGGTGCCAAAACGCTCCCACTCGGTCATCCAGTTGCCGGCATATGCCAGCCAGTCAGGACCGATACGCAGGCGGGCAGGGGCCTTGCAGGGATAGAGGCTACGGGGCTCTGCCAGGCGCATGGGGTCGAGGTGATACAGCAGAGTGTCGGCATCCCGCTGCTCACGCATCAGGTCACCGGTGCGCTCGTCGGTGGTGAGGTAGTAGAAGAAGCGGTTGAAGGCTGCCTGACTGATGCGGGCCTCCTTGGCGCCACACCCCCAGTGGGTGACATTATGACGGCTGCCCAGAGGTGCCCAAGGACCGATATGGTAGGTGTCCACCTCACTGCAATGGCGCGTCATGGCTGCTGCCATGCTGAAGATATCACTGCGGCCGGTGCGCAGGAAGTTATACCACAGCCACATGGGGGTGGCAAGCTCGGTATTGTCCCAGGCAAAGCCGCCCACGTCGTAGCGCCAATCCCCACGCTCATCATCATATGTGTGCATCAGGTCTCCGTAGTTCCAGAAGCCATACCACTTATATCGTTCGATATACTGTTGATAGTCGGAGATCAACAGGGAGAGGCGCTGCTCCACACGGTCGGTGGTGTCGTTGGGTAACGACCAGATGCCGAAGGCGCGCTTCTCATGAAGATATACGGGGGTGGGCAACAGGTAGGTATCGGAGGAGAGTTGTGCAGCTTGTGTCTTGGTGGACTCCGGACCGTGGTAGCCATCGGTGGGCAGGAGTACCAACGTACTGGTGCGGGCGATGCCATAAGGTGTGCTCATGCCCTGCTGCACATCCTCATAACTGGCCAGCAGATCGTGGGCAATAGTGTCGTAGTGACAGAGGTTCATCGCCTCGGCCTCAGGACTCCAGAGCCACATGGTAAGCTCTGCCTCATCGCTGCGGGCCTTGTCGACCTGTATCGTGGAGGGGTACGACTGCCAGAAATCCTTCATGCAGACACTCAGTCCACCGCTGGTGTCGCCCACGAAGACGTAGCCGGGGGCACGGTTGCCGGTGAGTGTGCCGATCCATGGACTCTGTGAGGTGGCTCGCTTGCGGATGCTATACGCATTGTCGGTAAGTTGCGACAGACGGTAGCCATCCCACCGGGCCCAGTGATCCAGCAGGTGGCGGTTGGGGGCATCGAAGGAGTTGTAGTCGGGTATGCGTTGTCCTGCCATCTGCTCTGCCTGCAGGTTGCGCTCTTTATCGCTATCGAGGGTGAGTGCCTTACGTCCATCGAGGGGTTGCACGGGTTCTGTCCATACACCCCCGTCGGTGGCAAAGGCGATATGGCGGTTGTATGCCTCTTCACGCATCGGCACCTGCAGACGGATGCCTAACGAGCGGATAATATCACGCTGCTCATTACCATCGTAGATGAAGGTATGTACCATGCGTACCTGACGACTGCCCTGATAGAGATAGAAACGCACCACGAAGGGTAGCCAGCCGTCATGCTTACCTTCCACCTTGATCACTGTCCTTACCCGTCCGCTCCGTTCTATCTTAGCGGATGAGACCTCAGAATGGAATACGGCCTTATCGGTGGATGCCACCAGGGTGACCTCCCCACCGACACGCTGGCCATTCAGACAAAGACTGTCTATGAGGGCCTTGCCACTCTTGGGGACATATACCGTGAGTTCACCGGTGTTTACCACGATCTGTCGCTCATGATCATCGACAGATATAGAAGAGCCCTGTTGTTGCCGTGCGAATCTCTTATGCAAAGAGACTTTCTGCTGATCAGCGGGTACGACGGCGGCAAGACCGGCCCACTTCACCGAGCCGTCGGGCCACCAGGCCATGCCCCACGTATCGGTGGGGATATTATCAGAGAGGGTCAGTTGTGAGACATCCTTCAGTTCTCCCTGCGCAAAGGGCACACCAAAGCTCACGGGCACCTCTCCCTCGGCACGACCCACCCAATGCAGGGGCACACCGGTGGTGGATACTGACAAGGTGGGTGTCTCGGAAACCTTGAAATCGGTGATGCGGGTGCGCGACAGGGTGGTGCGGAAACCGAACCAGCCATGCGTCAGGGGCTCAGGATCGAGGTAGTCGACGATACACTCACCATCGATAAAAAAACGGGTGCGCCCCTGCAGACTCTCGATCTTCACGTGATACCAGTGGTTGGACTTCAGCAGATGGGCCTTGTCGGTGTATTCCTTCAGGATGGCGGGGCGCTTGGCCGCATCTTGGATGCCTGCCTCATCGCCATCGTAGCGACGGAAGCGCGTGGTCGTATTGTAGTTGCCCCCAAAGCCGAGGTAGTACATCTGCAGGGAGTAGCAGCGGGTGAAGATACCACTGCGCCAGGAGGCCCTCGAGAAGATATCCTTCGCCTTCGGGTCGCTCGCCAACCAGAAACAGTTCAGGTCGCTCAGCCGGTCGCCCGCCTTGCCCTCATCCACCACACAGGCATCGTACTCCACCGTCATGCCGGCTCTCAACGGTTGTTTGCGCCACAGCGTGAGTCCTTTGGGAGAGAGTAGTTCGCAGGTGTCGCCCCGGAAGGTTACTTGGTAGTCGGGAGACTCCGATTCTACCTGCCAGTATCGGGAGAACTGTCGTTTGTTGAGACCCGACTCGCTGGGTCGTGCATCGGTTGTAAGTGGTGACACACCGAGAAGCAATACCATAAGATATTTTATCGTATTCTTGATTTTCATGTCGTCGAATGATAAGTGCTGAATTGATTGTGTAAAGGTACGATTATTTTACGAGAAATGGGTATATTATGGATGTATTTTTTACATGAAAGAAGAGAAATGAAATAAAAATGGTAAAAAGATTAACGTTTTGTAAATTCTTGTATAAGTTTACTTATAATTCCGAAATATTTTATACCTTTGCCGGCAATTTTGTAATCAAATGGAGTTTTTATATGATGAGCCATCAGCAAACTATTGTAGGATTGAAGATAAAAGGTCTTAGAGAAGACAAACATCTCTCTGTGGAAGAAATAGCAGAGCGCAGCGGACTGTCGGTGGATCAGATCATGTCGATCGAGAATGATCAGAATCTGCCGTCGTTAGGACCGCTGATCAAGGTCGCCAGAGCCTTAGGAGTGAGGTTGGGAACATTCCTCGATGATAATGATGAGTTAGGACCTGTGGTCAGTAGGGCGGAGGACCGGCTCGATAATAGCATCAGTTTTTCCAACGATACCGCTGATGCCCGCAAGCACATGGAGTATCACGCCCTGGCCAAGCAGAAAGCCGGCAGACACATGGAGCCGTTCATCATCGACATCAACCCCAGCGAGGAGAAGAGTTTCAAGCTCTCGGCACATGAGGGTGAGGAGTTTATCTATGTGATGAGCGGTGAGGTGGAGATCGACTATGGCAAGGAGAAATATCTGCTGAAGGAGGGCGACAGTATCTTCTACGACTCTATCGTGGAGCATCATGTGCATGGAGCCATCGGGAAGTCTGCCCGTATCCTGGCCGTGGTGTATATTCCTTTTTAATTGAGAATTGATAATTGAAAATTGATAATTATTGGAGCAGCGAGCGCAGTTTTATGGAACAGCAATTATCAGAGCGGACACTTGGTGGATGGTTGGAATACTGGGCGGAGAAGACGCCCGAGAAAGAGTATATCGTCTATTCCGACCGCGATCTGCGGTTTACGTGGAAGACCTTCAATGAGCGTGTGGACAACTTGGCGAAGGGCCTCTTGGCCATTGGCGTGAGGAAAGGGTCTAACGTGGGCATCTGGGCGACCAACGTGCCCGACTGGCTCACTTTTTTATATGCCACGGCAAAGATCGGGGCCGTGCTCGTGACGGTGAATACCAATTACAAGCAGAATGAGTTGGAGTATCTGTGTGAGAACTCCGACATGCACACCCTATGTATTACCGATGGTACGTGGGAGTGCGACTATGTGGACATGACCTATAAGATGTTGCCTGAGCTGCGCGAGTGTGAGCGGGGACATCTGCAGAGCAGCCGTTTTCCCCATATGAAGAATGTGGTGTATATCGGCATGGAGAAATATCGGGGGATGTTCAACACCGCAGAACTGCTCTTGCTGGGGCGCAATATCGATGATGACACGCTCACGGAAGTCAAGAAGAACGTGAGTTGCCATGATGTGGTGAACATGCAATACACCTCGGGCACCACAGGATTCCCCAAGGGTGTGATGCTCACGCACTACAATATCTCCAACGACGGCTATTTCACCGGTGAGGCCATGGGATTCACAGACAAGGACAAACTATGCGTATGCGTGCCGCTCTTCCATTGTTTCGGTGTGGTGCTGGCCACGATGAACTGTCTTACCCATGGATGCACCCAGGTGATGGTAGAGAAATTCGATCCGTTGGTGGTGCTCGCCTCTGTGCATAAAGAACGGTGCACCGCCCTCTATGGCGTACCGACGATGTTCATCGCCGAACTGAACCACCCGATGTTCGATATGTTCGACATGAGTTGTCTGCGCACGGGTATCATGGCTGGCAGTCTGTGTCCGATCGAACTGATGAAGCAGGTGAGTGAGAAGATGTACATGACGATCACCAGCGTGTATGGCCTTACCGAGTCATCGCCAGGTATGACGCATACCTGCCTGACAGACAGCTTCGAGCAGCGCTGCACCACCGTGGGGCGCGACTATCCCTTCGTGGAGGTAAAGGTGCTTGACCCCGAGACGGGTGAGGAATGTCCGGTGGGTGTACAGGGAGAGATGTGCTGCCGTGGCTTCAACGTGATGAAGGGCTATTACAAGAATCCTGAGGCCACCGCCGAGGTGATCGACAAGAATGGTTTCCTGCATTCCGGCGACTTAGGTGTGAAAGATGAACAGGGATATTATCGTATCACCGGACGTATCAAGGACATGATTATCCGTGGTGGTGAGAATATCTACCCGCGTGAGATAGAGGAGTTCCTGTATCACATGCCTGGCATCAAGGATGTGCAGGTAGCTGCCGTTCCCTCCAAGAAATACGGTGAGGAGGTGGGTGCCTTCATCATTCTGTACGACGGGGTGAAGATGGAGCGTGAGGATGTGCGGGAATTCTGCCGTGGCAAGATCGCCCGTTATAAGATTCCCAAGTATGTGTTCTTCGTGGATGCGTTCCCCCTGACCGGCTCCGGCAAGATACAGAAGTTCAAGCTCAAGGAACTAAGTCTGAAGCTCTGTGAGGAGCAGGGCATCGAGGTGATATA
This sequence comes from uncultured Prevotellaceae bacterium, assembly GCA_902797505.1. GTDB lineage: Bacteria > Bacteroidota > Bacteroidia > Bacteroidales > Bacteroidaceae > Prevotella. Next base: position 6,029 of record CADBSW010000028.1, read on the forward strand.
ATCTGTAGGTCTTTGTATAACATACGATACCCCCATCACTTATTTGTCTCTAAGAACTCCACCTCTACGATGCGGAGCTCACTCTTTGTATCACCGCCACCTTTAGCCTTGAACAGATCCAATTCACCAGCTGCGGGTTCTGCCACCTCCACGATACCGCCGAAGGCATCCTTATCCTTTCCGGCACCTCTCATGCGAATACTGATCTCGTTGGTCTTTACCTCTTTGTTGGGTTTCAGATGGATATACCCAAGACTGCGCTCCGTATCGCCGCTCCATATCAACTGCTTGCCGGCATAGATCTCCAGGGGATAGCTGCGCAGGCGCCATCCTGTCAGTTTTAGACAGATATCGTCGATGACGGCTTTCTTCTCCAGTCGGTAGGTGATCCACGCCGTGTTGAGTCGACCGTCGTTCTTCCACTCGGATAGTTCGTTGTCATCCCAACTGTTGTTGGCATGCTCTGTGTCGTAGCCAGCCTTGGCAGAGACGATCTTGACGCCCTTCCTCTTCTCTGTATAGGATGGTGACAGGGATGTCTCCCCTCTGTCTAAACGACCTTTGAGCGTATATTGCGGCAGGTACTCCTCCACGTTGACTGCCTGGGTGCTCAGTTGTGAGTAAGCCGGTTTCAGTCCTTCTGCATAGACCGACAGATGGATCTCTCCTGCATGGGTCGTGCTGCGTACGAGTACACGGTTGACACCACATTCCACCGGCAGGTTCATCGCACCTACATAATTATCAGAGATATTCTTTGTGGCGGCAGCATCCAGCAAACCCTCTTTCCTGTTCACATCCGGTTGCAGCATGGCCTTATTGTCGCGCGTGCCGATGCCACCGATCCATTTGCCTTCTCCCCAGAGTTCGTAGTGAATCATGCGGTCATCCAACGGACAGCGGCGTCCCTGCTTGTCGACTACCTCCACCTGATAGAGCACCATATCGGCTCCATCGGCTTTTGTGCCAAGGGGATTCTCTATGGCCGTAAGCTGCAGGTGATCCGGTTTGCCGGCAGTCTCTATCTTATAACGGCTGCCATCTGAGCCGACAGCCTCTAAGGTGCCTGCCTCAAAGGTGATATCATCGAAGGTGAAGAGATAACGATAACTCTGTTTTCCTTTGCCGAGTGAACGGCCGTTAAGGAAGAGTTCTACCTCCTCGGCGGTAGATACCACATAGACAGGTTTCTTGGTACCTTGATCATAGTTCCAGTGTCCTACGATATAGGTACGTGGCATCTCGTCTTCCACCCATCCGCTCCACATCACCTGATGGGCGTAGAAAGCATCCTTGGGGATACGCATGGCATCGGTGACGCCACTCATGCGGAAGTTCGACTCACCACGGTGATGGGTGTTCGTATCAGAGAAGACGATTTTTACACCGCCCGACGATACCCGTGTTCCGGTACCTGGACGCTCTACCCAGTAGTCGTACCAGCGGCGCACCATCTCGATGGCAAACTGATCCATGTTGTGGTTATACTCCAAAGCGGGTTTGCCTCGATAGAGTGGACCGTCGCCCTCCTTGTGGAAAGGATAGCTGTATTCATCCCAATACTTCCGTAGTCCTTCGTCACGGCAGTACTCCATGGCCCAAATCGGGTGTTTCTTTGATTTATTGATGTACAGCATCTCACCGCCATACTCCGCCTCGTTGATATCCAGCATCTCCCTGCTGCCGATGGCCCGTCCTCCAAAAGGATCATACATGTCGCGAATCTTCTTCATCTCCAGCATGTGCTCACGAGAGATACTCTCGTTGCCGCACTCATAGAAGAGGATAGAGGGGTTGTTACGGTTATAGATGATGGCATCGCGCATCAGGGCCGTACGCTGTTCCCATCGCGGACCGGTCACATCCTTCTCTGCATCGCCGGCAGGCATTGCCTGGATGAGGCCTACTCGGTGGCACAACTCTATATCCTGTTTCCAGGGGGTGACATGCATCCAGCGCACCAGGTTTCCTCCCGATTCCACCATCAGGGCATTACTGTAGTCGCTAAGCCAGGCCGGAACTGACAGTCCTACGCCGGGCCACTCGTTAGAGGTACGCTGGGCATAGCCGTGCATCATCAGTACCCGGTCGTTGAGCCATATCTTCCCCTCACCGTACTTTGTCTTGCGGAATCCCGTGCGGATTACTACCTCATCGTCTTGAGCGTTGAGATGCTGCGGATTCACGTCATCTTTCTCAGTCAGGTACGTCTTCACGGTATAGAGATAACCATATCCCCACGACCAGAAATGCAGTCCGCTTAATGGCTGTAGTATCTTCACCGTGCGTGTCTCTCCCGGTTGTAGAGTGACGCGCTCTCCTGCGATGGTGGCGTTTACATGGTTGTCAGCATCGAGAACCTGTGCGAAGAGTCTGAACGTGCGTGCCTTACTATCCTCATTCCGTACTTGCGACTCCACGTGTACCACGGCCTTACGGTTTGGGATATCGTAGTCGGTGGCGTAGATATACGTGCCTGTCGTTCCCAGGTTAGAATAGAGGGGTAGTGTCTGGTAGAGCTTGTCGGTCATGTGAAGATAGACGTTCTTCGGTATGCCGCCGTAGTTGGCATTGAAGTTACGGTCATTCCACTGATATCTGCTGTTATATTGTCGTGAGCGGTACTGCCAACTGTTGTCGCAGCGCACGGCGATCACGTTCTTACCTTTTTTAATATAAGGTGTAAGATCGTATCCGCTGGCCATCACTCCGTTCTCACTATATCCCAGGTGCTGTCCGTTGAGATAGAAGTCTGCTCCCTGGCGCACTCCTTCAAACTCGATGAACACCTTCCTGTTGCTCACCTCATCCAGCTGGAATGTCTTACGATACCAAACGATCGTGTCCGTCAGGTCAACGATATCCTTCCTGAAGGCCTCATCGCCGTTGAAGGCATAGGGCAGCGTCACCTGTTGCCACCGACTGTCGTCGAAGTCATATTCAGAGGCTTTGGTGATGTCACCTACCGTCAATCGCCATCCGGCATTAAAGTTCATTTTCTTCCTGTCGATAGCCTGCATGTGCAGACTACCTGCCGCTAATAGAACGAGTAGTAATAACTTGAGATGTTTCATATATTACGTATTTTGATGCAAATATAGTTAGCTTTGGACAACATACATTGAATTTTTGTCCGAAATATATGAAAAAAATCCAACGAAATCGAAATGATCAGTTTTTATTGATTTCGTTATCGTGCCATCAAAGAATCCTTTTACCATTTCTCCTCAAACGGTCGTTAGGATTCTTTCCGGCGCAATAATTTACCATTTTACGGGGGTTACACCCCCGCCTATGCTGTATCGCCCTAAAGGGCTCTAACCCCTACATTCCACCCCTACACTCTACCCCTTAAGCTTTACACTTTACACTCTAAACTCTACACTCTACACTCTAAACTATTGTATTGCTTTTCCCGACTGCCATGCCTGTCCTACGCTGTCGCCCACAACACGGTAGTTGTTGGAAGAAGAATCGTAGATGACGGGCTTCAGTTTAGCCAGATCCACCTTTCCGTTGGTGAGGATGCTCTCGTCGGCACTCATGTTGACGATCTCGCCCACTACTCGTGCGCCACCGTCCTCTGTTTCATCGAAGGTAACAACGCGGCACTCTAAGGTGAGCGGATACTCGTTGATGATCGGTGCATCCACGTTCGGACTCTTCGTTGCTGTGAATCCTGCCTTAGCCACCTTGTCGGGCACGTCGTTAGCAGATACGATGCCGAAATAATCACTCTGCACCACGTTGCCCACGCTTGCGAAACTGATGGTGAATGCCTGCTTCAGTTTGATGTTCGATGTCGTCTTATGCGGAGAGAGGTTAAAACAGATATGGTTCGGTCCGCACTGTCCGCCCCATGCCGCCATCATCACGTCGGGGTTCTCATTCTCGTCGTACGTGGCAATCATGATAGCCGGTAGGGGAGTGATGATTCCTTTTGCTCCGAGGTTCACACGACCTTCCACCTTCTGCAGTGGAGTCTTGTCATTGACGTTTGCCTCAGCCGCCGGTTTGTCACTCTTGTTTCCGCATGCGCCCATCATCAGGGCTACGATCATTCCTGCACTTGCCAGGAGAATACTTTTTCTTTTCATTGTCTTCATAATCGTTTGATAGTTTTCTTTACGTATGTACAAAAATAGTCTTTTCGTTTAACATGACCAAGAAATTCACAAAAATAATTGCTATATGATTAAGTTATCGTGAGTTTCAATCGTTGCTTTTCTAAAACAAAAAATACGCTTTATTGATGATGCGTGGCCATCCGGGTGTGACAAGTTAAGTGATTCTCATATTCAGATTGTATGGTAGACGATAACTTTTTTCATCCACTATGCACATTTATGTGCAGAATTTTGAGTATCTTTGTGGCAAAATGTTTAATTGGGGATTCTGTTTCCTCAATGTTATGGTAAAAGACAAGTATGACGCAGAGCGAGGAGATACTGGAGCAAGGACTGATAAAGACCCTGACAGATATGAGCTACGAGTTTGTTCCCATCAAGGAGGAGGAGAATTTGCTCGCTAATTTCAAGGTGCAGTTGGAGAAGCACAACCGGAAAGAACTGGCTGCGCATGGCCGTGAACACTTTACGGATAAGGAGTTCGACAAAATACTGCTCTATCTCGAAGGTGGCACTCGTTTCGAGAAAGCCAAGAAACTGCGCGACCTGAAGAACTTTCAACTGGAAAACGGTGAACGCGTATGGATTGAGTTCATCAACAAGCAGCATTGGTGCCAGAACGAGTTTCAAGTCAGCAATCAGATAACTGTTGAAGGACGCAAGAAGTGCCGCTATGATGTGACCATCCTCATCAACGGTCTGCCATTGGTGCAGATAGAGTTGAAGAAGCGTGGCGTGGAACTAAAGCAGGCATACAACCAAATTCAGCGATACCATAAGACTTCATTTCACGGGCTCTTCGACTACATTCAGCTCTTTGTTATCAGTAACGGAGTGAATACCCGTTACTTTGCCAACAATCCGAATAGTGGCTATAAATTCACCTTCAACTGGACGGACGCAGAGAACGTTCCTTTCAACGATTTGAGCAAGTTCGCCTATTTCTTTTTTGACAAGTGCAATCTTGGAAAGATGATAAGCAAGTACATTGTGCTGCATGAGGGTGACAAATGCCTGATGGTTCTTCGACCTTATCAGTTTTATGCTGTAGAGCAGATTCTCGACCGAGTGCAGAATACAAATAAAAACGGGTACATTTGGCACACAACGGGAGCAGGAAAGACGCTCACTTCGTTCAAGGCGGCTCAACTCGTCAGCGAGATTGATGGTGTCGATAAAGTGTTGTTCGTCGTTGATCGTCACGACCTCGACACCCAGACACAATCGGAGTATGAAGCGTTTGAGCCGGGAGCCGTTGACAATACCGACAATACCAAAGAACTGATTAAGAGATTACGTAGTGACAGTAAGATTATCATTACCACCATTCAGAAACTGAATGTGGCCGTCACTCGTGAATACTACAACAAACGGCTGCAGGTCGTGCGTGACCAAAAGGTGGTGATGATATTCGACGAGTGCCACCGCAGTCACTTCGGCGAATGTCATAAGAACATCGTGAAGTTCTTCAATAACTTGCAGATTTTCGGTTTTACAGGTACTCCTATCTTTGTTGAAAACGCTAAACAGGAGCATACAACGGCAGAAGTTTTTGGTGACTGTCTTCACAAATATCTCATTAAGGATGCCATAGCCGACGAGAACGTGTTGGGATTCTTAGTGGAATACTATAAGGGACAACAGGATACAGACCTGTTTAACGAGAAGCGCATGACTGAGATTGCTCAGTTCATCCTCAATAATTTTAATAAGTCAACATTTGACGGGGAGTTTAATGCGCTGTTTGCCATCCAGTCCGTCCCTATGCTCTTGAAATACTATAAGATATTCAAGTCGCTAAATCCGAAGATAAAGATTGGTGCCGTATTCACATACGCTGCTAATGAGAGTCAGGATGATGAGCAGACGGGTATGAACCAGGGCTTTGCAGACAACAACGTGGTATCTGACGAACTTCAAGCCATCATGGATGACTATAATAATATGTTCGGCACGGCATTCACGACGGAGAATTTCAGCGCATACTATGATGACATCAACTTGCGCATGAAGAAGAAAAAGCCGGATATGGAACCGCTCGACTTGCTTTTAGTTGTCGGCATGTTCCTTACTGGCTTTGATGCGAAGAAATTGAATACGCTTTATGTAGATAAGAATCTGGAGTTTCACGGACTGCTACAGGCATTTAGCCGTACCAACCGTGTGCTGAACGAGAAGAAACGCTTCGGCAAGGTGGTATGCTTCCGTGACTTGAAGGATAATGTGGATGCTGCTATTAAACTGTTCAGTAACAATCAGCCGAATGAGTTCATTATCCGTGAACCTTTTGAAGAAGTGAAGAAGGAACTGAACGAACTCACGTTTGAGTTCCTGAGGAAATACCCTATGCCACAGTCTGTTGACATGCTGCAAAGCGAACTGGATAAACGTGACTTCGTGCTGGCTTTTCGTGAAATCATTAAGAAACATGCGGAGATACAGATATACGAGGATTATAGTGCCAATGATCCAGACCTCTATATGACTGAACAGGAGTTTTCGGATTTCAAGAGTAAATACCTCGATATCACTGTCGGGGTTATCAATCCTCCTGCTGATACACCGACAATGGTCGCGGAGGGAGAAATCCCCTATAATGACGAAAGCGGCTTGGAAGATATAGACTTCTGTTTGGAATTGCTGCATAGTGATGTCATCAATGTGGCTTATATCCTTGAGTTGATTGCTAGCTTGAATCCTGATGAAGAGGACTACGACAAGAAGCGTCAGGACATTCTTGACACGATGATCAAGGATGCAGTGATGCGTAACAAGTCGAAACTGATAGACGACTTCATCCGTGAGAATGTGGATAACGACAAGGCTGGATTCCAACAGGCAAAGGCAGACGGCTCAATGGATTTGGAGAGCAGATTAAACGAGTATATTTCTAACTCACGGAGTAACGCTGTTCATAACCTTGCCTTGATGGAGGGCATAGAAGAAGAGGCGCTGACCAAGTTCCTTTCGGAATATGACTATCTGCATCGTGAAAAGCCTGAAATTATACAAAAGGCTATCCGTGCCAAAAAGGGGTTGAAACTTCTGGAGCGTTCAACCATGTTGAAGCGTGTCATTGAGCAACTGAGAGAAATTATTAATACGTATAATTGGGACTAAAAACCAATTGGAATTGAAAATTGATAATTATATGGGCGAAGAACTACAACAGAAATTACGCAGCCAACTTTGGACGGTTGCCAATACACTGAGAGGAAACATGTCGGCAAGCGATTTCATGTACTTCTCTCTCGGCTTTATATTCTACAAGTACCTGTCGGAAAAGATAGAGTTGTACGTCAATGACGAATTAGAGGCTGATGAAACCACCTTTCAGAAAGTATGGCAGAGCGATGATGAGGCGATGAAAGAGGAAATCAAGGCTATGTGCGTTGATAATCTCGGCTATTTCGTTGAGCCAGACTTCCTTTTCTCAACCATTATTGATGCCATTGGACGCAAGGAGAATATCCTACCCCAACTGGAACGGTCATTGAAGAAAATTGAGGACAGCACTATCGGACAGGAAAGTGAGGATGATTTTGGAGGACTCTTTTCTGACATTGACCTTGCTTCACCTAAACTGGGAAAGACAGCTGACGACAAGAACCGTCTGATCAGTGATGTGCTGGTAGCATTGAATGGCATTGATTTTGGACTGGAGGATGCCAGTGACATAGACATCCTCGGTGATGCCTACGAATACATGATAGGACAGTTTGCCGCTGGAGCAGGCAAGAAGGCAGGAGAGTTCTATACACCGCAGGAGGTCAGCCAGATATTGGCAGAGATTGTCACCACAGGAAAGACTCGACTGAAGAATGTCTATGACCCCACTTGTGGCTCCGGCTCTTTGTTGCTTCGCACTGCCCGCAGTGGTAAGGCTGACAGTATCTTCGGACAG
>CADBSW010000029.1 GCA_902797505.1 uncultured Prevotellaceae bacterium
ATCCACCGCACTGGAGTCGTTCAACAAGTCAACAAACTCTCGTGAGAGTGGACTGAGCGACTATGAGTGGGGACAGATGACTCACCGCCTGCTCACCCGTTATGAGGAAGGTCAGTCAACAACAGCTATCTACGCCGTACGCTCATTAGGTATCGATCCGATGACCGGTAATGAGGTGTTCTTGACCAAGGAAGGACATCCCACACTGACATGGAATGCCAACGATAAAGTGGTGGTTGGTGACGCTGAGCCCGATGTGCGTGGTAATTTCGGTGCTAATGTAGGATGGAAAGGCCTTTATTTCAACCTTACCTTCCAGTATCAGTTTGGCGGTCAGGCCTACAACCAGACCCTCGTAGACAAGGTGGAAAACTCTAATAAATATAAGAATGTGGATAAGCGCGTGCTGACAGATACCTGGCAGAAACCTGGCGATGAGACCAGTTTCAAGGCTAATCTTACTACACGTCTTGTACAATATTATACTTATGCAAGTTCTCGTTTTGTACAAGATTACAACCTCCTTCAGTTGGCAGCTATGTCATTGCAATATGAGTTGCCTAAGAAGTGGATCTCTCCTCTGAGCTTAGAGAGCGTACGACTGTCATTCAATACCAGTGACTTGGGATATTGGTCAACCGTTAAGCGTGAGCGTGGTACCTCTTATCCTTATTCCCGTACCTTTACCTTCGGTCTGCGTGTAAACTTTTAATTGAAGATGATTATGAAGAATTTCAATAAATATACTATTGTATTGGCAGCTGCCGTGCTGCTCGCATCATGCTCAGACTGGCTTGATGTACAGCCAAGCACCGAGAAAGACCGGGCTGACCTGATAGAATCAGCTGACGGATACAAGAAAATGTTATATGGTACTTATATCAACCTGACAAACAGAACCCTCTACGGCGATAATCTTACTTATGGATTGTTGGCATCACTGGGTCGTGACTATGTGAAAGATGTGTCGTATGTCAGTTGGGTACACTACAATTACGGAGATGATTTCCGTACCAGTTATTTTGATCCTATCTGGAGTAATATGTACAATAATATCGCCAACGTGAATAGTATTCTGGCTGATATCGAAGAGCATCAGTCACAATTCCGTTCCGGCGAATACCAGATTATTGCCGGTGAGGCCTATGCCGAGCGTGCATTCATGCATTTTGACCTGTTGCGTATGTATGCTCCCAACTATGTTGGTCATGAGGATGCCATCGCTATTCCGTATGTTACCAGTTATGCTGCTGCCCGCAATGTGCATCAGCCGGCAAGAGAGGTGATGAAGAATATCATCAGCGACCTTGACAAAGCAGAGCAGTTGCTCAAAGAAGGTAATGACCCGTTGATCAATAACCTGCAAGAGATTACCTACCGTGGTGAAGATTTCCTGGCAAACCGTCAGTATCACTTCAACTACTGGGCTGTTGAGGCACTCAAAGCCCGTGTATATCTCTATATGGGTGACAAGGCCAATGCACTGAAGTATGCGAAGGAAGTGATGGAAAAAGGTCCTTTCCGTTGGACTACCGAGAGTGAGATCTCTTCTGGTGACCGTGTGTTCCAGAGTGAGATGATCTGCGGTCTCGACGTACCCAACCTCCCTGATTATTACGAAGCCAATTTCACCAGCGAGAATTATGTGCTGGCAGAGATGGGATGGAGCTCATACACCGTTTATAGTCTGAATATCTTCGAGAATGCCAACGACTACCGTTATATGTACCTGTTGACCAATGATAAGAACGGTAATGTGCAGGCTCTGCCTTGTAAATACAAGCAGGATGCGGGTTCAAGCAAGGCCATGAAGAAGCAGACTATTCCGCTGATCCGCTTGGGTGAGATGTATCTGATTGCCGCTGAGTGCGAGGCAGATGCTAATCCTGCTACAGCGATTAACTACCTGCGTGAACTGAAGCGTAACCGCGGATATTTCACTGCCGATGCCGGTGTGGCCGACGGCTCTGATGCCGCAGCTATCAAGAACTATGTAAGGAATGAGATGCGTAAGGAGACTTATTCTGAAGGACAGTTCTGGTTCTATCTGAAACGTACAGATTCTACTGCAGTGCCCAACTTCAGCAGTTGGTCGCCTACAACCAATGTAGATCTCAGCGTCTATACCTTCGCTATCCCAGAGATGGAGAAAGAGTATGGTGCTATTCCTTCCACAGAGAAAAAAGAATGATCATAGAGGATGAATTTGTAAATATGTAAAGATATGAAGAATAATATATATAACAAAGTTACCATTGCCGGAACTTCACTGCTGGTTGTTCTGCTTACTGCATTTTCTGGATGCTCTGTTGATGAGATAGAAACATTTGATGAGCATGACTACCTGTCGTTCCAGAAGAGTAATATGGCATATACCTTTGCTTTCTCTTCAGATGACGTAAAGAGCGTGGAGTTTGAGATACCTGTGGCCTATGCCGGCAGATACAGTGATACTGATAGAGCTTTCGTCTTTTCTGCCGTACCTGATAAGAGCACGGCTCAAGAAGGCGTAGACTATCAGATGGTGGATGCCGCACAGCAGATTATTAAGGCAGGAACGAACAGTGGTATGGGAAAGATCCGTCTGCTGCGTACTGCTGCCTTGAAGGAAGAGCCAAAGAAACTGGTGTTGGCTATCGCTGCCAATGATAACTTCTTGCCTGGTGTGGCAGATACACTGACTGTAAATATCAGTGATCAGATTGTAAAACCTACCTGGTGGGACTGGAATATGGACCGTTGGTTGGGCCAGTACACCAAGACGAAGCTGTTGCTTTTGCTTGAGTTCATGGGGGTAGAGGATGGTAGTAACCCGTTTGATACCGAGGAATACTGTCATTATGTGCTCTATACGGGTTATACAGAACCCTCTATTATCTATCACGAGTGGACTGTCATGCCAAAGTTCAGAGAGTTCCACCAGTGGTTGATCAATACCAAGAACAATCCTATGGATCCTGATTTAGGTATGCCTGTATCAGAGACACTGGGAACATTCTAACGAATAAAAAAGAAGCAAGATGAAAAAAAGTATATTATTCCTGGCTTTAATGCCATTTGCCCTTACAGCATGTCTGGAGGATGAGGGTAACTACGACTATACAGAACTCGATACGGTAGAGATCAGTGGGTTGGCAGAAAGCATGCGCTGTGTGCTCCTGCAGAAGCAGAATATCACGCCAAACGTGGTCACCTCTATCCCGGAGAGTCGTCTGGAGTATATCTGGAGAGTGGGTGCTGACACACTTGCCACCACTAAGACACTCGACTACACCTTTACCGATGTGCCTATCAATAACGACCCGCTGACCTTTGAGGTGCTCGACAAAGAGACGAATGTGAGATACAGCAAAGCCATTAACCTGACAGTGGTGTCTCCCTTCACTACGGGATACGCTATCCTTACTGAAGGTGGTAAGTTGGCTTTCCAGTCGTTCGAGTCGGGTAATCCGCTTTATAATGATATCTGTCAGGAGGTAGGTGCCGACCCATTAAGTGGCACTCCTAAGGCAGTGAAGCAGTTGCGTTGGCAGGATGGTAACAGTGGCGCATGGTATGACCGAATCTCTGTTACTATGCAGGGTGGCAAATCCCCGGAGTTTGATGGTGTTTCTATGAAACAAACCAAATTCTATGAGGATGAGTTCCACACATCTTCTGTGCCACAGTTCTCATATATCTCTGCACAGTATTTCAATGCCGACAAGGCTATTGATATCATTACTGACAAAGGACAGGTATACGTTAAGAGAATCGGTAGTATGGGATCTCCCGATGCTGGTTATTTCGAGTATCCGCTGGTGTCTACTTCTGGTAATTACCGTTTGGCCCCTGTGCTTACCCGTGTCACAAGCAACGATCCGTATTATATCACCTTGGATGAGCAGAACCACTGCTTCGTAACATGGATGGGTAATAACCTTTCTGCACGTATCGCTCCGCTTAATTTCGCAGCTCCAGAACATAAGAACATCCCTGGTACATTGCTGTGGATAGGTAATCCGTTGTACACTTCAGACGCTTATGCTATCGTGAAGAATAATGGTAAATACTATTTGTATGTCATCAATTACGAACTGAGCTATACTACATGGAATATGGAGGCAACGATGAAGAGTGCCGTAGAACTGCCCGATGGAGCTATTAATGACAACTGTGTCTTTGCTGCCAATATCGTTATGAGCGGTTACTCTGTCACGACCAATTATCTGTTCGTAGGCGATGGTCCGAAGCTCAAGGCTATCAACCTGTTGAACCTCAACGATATCAACAGTGCGGTTATTGATGTGGCCACCTTCGATGGTGATATTACTGATATGCATTTCGACCGTGACGTGAACGTACTGCCGGATGCTGAGTTCAGCATCGCTGTCAGTCGTAGCAATGGCTCATCCATCTACCAGATTGATCCTACCATCATCAATCATGGAGCTGTCATCAGGAAGTTTGATGGTATACAAGGACGTATTGTCAGCTTCTGTCGTAAGATCTAATTATAGAAATGATGAAAAAACTATTTATAGCGATCCTATCTGTCATCTCCTCATTGCCTACTCTCGCACAGTATAAGATTGTAGGTGATGTGGAGGGTATAGAAGACGGTACACTCTTATATCTCACATTGGTGAAAAGCGAACATGTGAATATCGACAGTACCACGATTAAGAATGGTCACTTCGAGTTCAAGGGTGGAAAGCAACAACGACCACATTGGGCACTTATCAAGAGAAAGGGTGCTTTCGTGGCAGTATGTGATTTCTATCTGGAGAATGGCAACATCACGATAAAGGGTGGACAGTATAGCGCCAAGGCTACAGGTACTCCTACCAATGCTGAGTATGATGAGTATCAGACGGATATCAATGCCATGGGTAATACGATTTACTCTCTCCGTGTGAATATCGGCATGGAGCAGGATGCCCAGCGTCAGGATAGCCTCAAACAAGTCTTGAAGGCTACCGAACAGTTGCAGCGTACGAAAGAGATGAATTTTATCCGTCGCTATCCCAATTCGCCTATCTCGCAGCGTATTGCCGGCTATCTGGCTCCCAGCATGGCGGCTGCAGAGGCACTCGATATGCTGAAGATGCTCTCTGAAGAGATACAGCAGTCGGATGAGATGCAACAGGTAAAGAAACGAGCAGAGCAGTTAGCCAAGGTTGAGGCTGGTGCTGTAGCACCCAACTTCACGTTACCTACCGATAATGGCTCAACACTTTCCTTGAGCGATTATAAGGGTAAGTACGTGCTGATTGACTTCTGGGCTTCATGGTGCGGTCCCTGTCGTGCCAGTTTCCCTGCTATCGCCAAGCTCCATGATCAGTATGCCGGTAAGTTGACCATCATCGGTGTTTCGTTAGATCGTGGTGAGGCTGCTTGGAGAAAAGCATTGGATGAGGAGAAGTGTACATGGGCGCAGGCATGGGATCAGAAGGGTGTTGCTGCCAAGACCTATGCTGTCAGTGCTATTCCGTTATTAGTGCTGGTTGGTCCAGATGGAAAGATCATCGGCCGTTATGGGAAGGCTGATGTGACAGATGAACTGAAGAGACTCTTCAAATAGTTTTCCGCTCTTTGTTCTTATAGATAACACTCCAGTGCGCTACTATGGCGCACTGGAGTGTCTCTTATTGCCACTTCATTGCGCCATAGTAGCGCAACGTGGTTTTAATACATAATGTCAACAAAAAAATAACGCTGCTCCTGATGGGAACAGCGTCTGTAGATCTTCTTGGCACAAATTAGCGGCGCAGACCTAAGTTCTTAACGATAGCACGATAGCGCTCGATGTCACGATCCTTCAAGTAGTTGAGGAGTGAACGACGCTTACCTACCATCATGGTCAGTGAACGGGCTGTGCGGTTGTCCTTGTGATTCTTCTTCAGGTGCTCTGTCAGATGAGCAATACGATAAGTGAATAATGCGATCTGGCTCTCTGCAGAACCGGTGTCTGTGCTTGAAGCACCAAACTTCTCGAAGATCTCAGCCTTCTTTGCTTTGTCTAAATACATCTTTTAATTGATTAATGGTTGTTTGCAATTACATCCTTCTGATGCTACCTGCCTTAATCACAACAGTTTACATCGTCGAATGCATCGGATTTTCCGAAATGCGGGTGCAAAGTTATATTATTTTTCCCTTTTTCTAAAGCTAATCTCATATTCTTTTGTTGTGATTAAAGAATTTTAACGAACTACTTTTACCTTCTTCCCGCCATGGATATAGATTCCAGACCTCTGCGGCTTACTTGCAAGTCTTTTTCCGTCTAATGAGTACCAGGGGATCTTGTCGTTGCTTAAATCTGTATTTTTATCCATGATGCCTGTACTTGTAGGGATAGTAAAGCGATTATTATTATTTATCAATTCTTTAGTTGTATATTCACTATACTTTGGATAGAATCTGCAGGAAATCATATATTGTTTACCTTCTTCTAAATCATTGAAAGTAAAGGTTTTTGTGACAGACTGCCCCTTTTCTAAACCTAATGGATCTGTGTCAATAGAAGCTTCTGAATAGTAAGTATTTGTTCCTCCTTGTTTATAGAGCCCAGCACTTATTTCTCTGTAATATGTTTCGTTACCTTTATTGGTAATGGTTAATGTTAGGGTTGTAGTTGTTCCTGTTGAAAGCTTTATTTCACTTGCCTCTAATACTGCTTCTTCGGCAGGCGGTTCTAAGAACTCAACAGTTGATTTTCCTATGACATTATTCCCTTCTTTATCTGTACAAACCCAGAAATTCCAAGTGCCAGCTTTGTCGGGGGTAAAATAGAATGTGACTTCTTCACTGCCACCTTCCTCTATGGCTGTTCCTACAAAATGGACAGCAGAACCCATATCATCGGTCATACTGGCAAAAAGGTATAGCAGTGAGGTATAATCGCCATAAGTGTTGCTGACAGTTACGTTTACATTTTGCTGAATGGTTGCAAAACGATACCCTGGCACATCAAATTTGATAGCCTTGAGTTCTTGTTTTAAGGTCATTGTAGTGGTAGCAAGAAGGCGCTCTTTCAGGTAGCTGTCATAGAGTAAAAGCTTATAAGTACCTTCCTCTAAATTTCTGATGTTTACAGTATAATCTTTAGTGTTTCCAGACAAGATCTTAACATGTGTATTGGTGGCATAGTCTGTAACATCGTCCTTCTGATAATACATATATAATATAGAATCGAAGTTGTCTCCATCATTTTTAATTTTAAAGGTCAGTGTCTGAGACTCTCCTGGCTGGCATCCGCTTTGCACTTTAAAATCGGTTACCGTGAGATTAATAATAGGGTGAGCCACGATAGATTTTGTACCATCACTGGCTACCGTTACTTCAAACCAGTTAGAGGCAGGAGCGCATCTTTTCCACTCCGACTCACCTCTAAGAATAGACAATGGAATTAGTTTGTGCGTTCCCTCTGAAAGCTCGTAGGTAGAGACATCAAAAGAAATGTTGTTAAAATATTGGCCAGTTTTTAAATCTGTATTTTGATAACTTTCGTATTTCCTGTCAAGAACAGTTATAGAGCCGTCGCTATTCAGTTCACCAAAACCAAGGCCAAAGCCGCAGGTCTCTTGATTCCAGTTTTGGAATCTCATCTTGACTTTAAGACCTTCAACAGTTAACTGTGCTGTGGTTGCTACCGTACCCTCAATGGTATCTTCTTCCCATTCGTCATTTTTGTTCGTTTGCTCAGGGATAAGGCCTGTATTGGGCTGTATCCCAATAATTGCTACTTGTGACATCGTAAAACCAGTACCTCTTCCATAAGGGTTGGTGGCCTGTAGCTTAAAGTATCCATCGTAATGACCACCCCACCCCCAGTTGAAATGATAAAATCCTTCCCCGTCGTAACCATCGCACAAGAATGCGTGACCTCCTTCTGTTATACTTCCACCAGAATACATAATCGGGCGACCCTCTTTTAGTTCGTTGTACATCATCTCATCCCATTCCGCAACTCTGTATTTGTTTCTGGCAACAGCTTTGTAGGTGTATGGATCATAGTCAAAATACATAGACATGCCTTTTGCCATTAAACTTTCACTGGAACTGGAGCCGTCAAGTCCATACATCATCTTAGCTGCATACCCACAGTATAGCATCAGTTCGGCTACAGCCTTAGCGCTGGCTGTACCTTTGTCCCCTTCAGAATATGTAGTTTTCATTACATCCCAATTAAAAGAAATGGGGGCTAAGTCCTTAGAAGTGTTAGCAGAGCTACCTTCTGTAGTGTATCCAGGCACAGATTGTGTTGCGGTCTTCGGCCATTTGTGGTAATACATTACTTGTGCTCCTGCAGTTGCCACACATCCGGTCACGCAGTGCTTACCAGATATAGTCGGGCATAAAGTATTATAGATGTACCCTTCTTGTGTTGCGTTACCCTGATTCCATCTGGTCTTGATAAGGGGTGCAATAGCCTCGTGAATTTGTAATTTCCCTTCGTTAGAAACTGTCTCTTCATCTTTAATGTCATCTAGCGACTCTATATCACTTGCTAATCCTTCCATCCACCATCGAAAGTTTTCAGGCATGTTGTCTTCGTCATAACATCCAGAGTCGGTATAACCGAGGATTGTCTCTACCCGATCGTCGCCAGCTACCATAACAAAACCTTTATTGTTTTCGGCATTAAAGACATAGATGGATTGTTGGTCTTTTCCTGTTTTGCGACCTGCAGCACGCTTCGGTTCATTTAGAGGTTGTGAACCACGACTTTTCAAAAATTTTGCAGCAATCTCTTTGGCTTGTTGCTTTGTGATGGGGTTGGCTTGTAGGGTCAATACAGCAAGTATCGCATATAATAATAATGACAGTTTTTTCATGTTATTATCATTTTGATGTTTATTTTGCAAATATATGCATAATGCAACGAATAAACAAGAGTATTTTGAATTATTTATAGTTTCTTTTGGAAATAGTTCGTTAAATTTTGAATAATTGATTGCAAAAAGAGACTCCGTGGGATTTCTTATTCAACAAGTACAACTGATAATTGATACCCTTATGCTCAAGAAAGCATGATTCTATTGTGACTATCAAAAAACAGTTTTGCCTTCGTTTATTTTGTCATAATAACCTGTTTATCAATGTATTACAATTATGAAGGCAAAGTTTTTGCCTTCATAATTGCAATCTATTGATTATTAACACCTTATACAAAAAATGAAGGCAAACTCATTTTTAAGTAAAATAGTATAGCTTTCTTTCATGGCTTTGGGACAGGTCTTGTCCATAGTAGGCTTTGTTCCTAAATTTATCTGCTATGAATTTGGCTTTTCACTCATTTATTCGTACTTTTGACTTCGTCGAAGGTACTTTATTTCATACCTTTGACTTCGTCGAAGGTACTTTCATTCGGAAAAGCCAAATTTCTTTTGACTACGTCAAACGACAATTTACTCACAACGCAAGAAAGTAAAATTCCTTTCTTGCTGTTGTTTCTAAATTTATCTGCTATGAATTTGGCTTTTCACTCATTTATTCGTACCTTTGCACCCAATTTTAAGGTATACGAGATATGCAAGACATTAGGAACATCGCTATTATAGCCCATGTGGACCATGGCAAGACAACACTGGTAGACAAAATGATGCTCGCAGGAAACCTCTTCCGCGATGGACAGGACCTGAGTAGTCAGGTGCTCGACAGCAACGATCTGGAGCGTGAGAGAGGTATCACCATCCTTTCCAAAAATGTTTCCATCAACTATAAAGGTGTAAAGATCAATATCATCGATACTCCGGGACACAGTGATTTCGGTGGTGAGGTAGAGCGCGTGCTCAACATGGCCGATGGCTGTCTGCTCCTGGTAGATGCTTTCGAGGGTCCGATGCCACAGACACGTTTCGTGTTGCAGAAGGCGCTGGAGATCGGTCTGAAGCCTATCGTGGTGGTTAATAAGGTGGATAAGCCCAACTGTCGTCCGGAGGAAGTCTATGAGATGGTGTTCGACCTGATGTTTGCCCTCAATGCCACAGAGGATCAGTTGGACTTCCCTGTAGTCTATGGTTCTGCCAAGAACGGTTGGATGGGTGAAGACTATAAGGTGCCCACCAATGACATCACCTACCTGCTCGACAAGATCATTGAGGTGATTCCGGCACCAAAACAGTTGGAGGGAACACCACAGATGCTGATTACCTCACTTGACTACAGTTCGTATACCGGAAGAATTGCCATCGGACGAGTGCATCGCGGTACATTGAAGAATGGTATGAATGTGACCATCGCTCATCGTGACGGTACCTTCGAGAAGACAAAGATTAAGGAGTTGCATACCTTCGAGGGTATGGGACATGTGAAGACCGACGAGGTGAGTTCAGGAGATATCTGTGCGGTGATCGGACTGGATAAGTTTGAGATTGGTGATACCATCACCGACTATGAGCAGCCGGAGGCACTGCCACCCATCGCCATCGATGAGCCTACGATGAGTATGCTCTTCACCATCAACGACTCACCCTTCTTCGGAAAAGAAGGAAAATACTGCACCAGCAGACATATCAACGACCGTCTGGAAAGAGAGTTGGAGAAGAACCTGGCCCTGCGCATGCAACCTTTCCAGGACAGCACCGACAGTTGGATCGTAAGCGGTCGTGGTGTATTGCACCTCTCTGTATTGATTGAGACCATGCGTCGTGAAGGATATGAGCTTCAGGTAGGACAGCCACAGGTTATCTATAAGGAGATCGACGGTGTGAAATGCGAGCCGATAGAAGACCTGACGATCAATGTGCCAGAGGAGTTCGCCAGTAAGATGATTGATATGGTGACACGCCGTAAGGGTGAGATGACCAGCATGGAGTCGCAGGGTGATCGTGTGAATATCGAGTTTGATATTCCTTCCAGAGGTATCATCGGACTGCGTACCAATGTGCTTACCGCCTCACAAGGAGAAGCCATCATGGCTCATCGATATAAGGAATACCAACCTTATAAGGGTGATATCACTCGTCGTCTGAACGGTTCTATGATTGCCCTTGAGACCGGTACGGCCTATGCCTATGCACTGGACAAACTGCAGGATCGCGGAAAGTTCTTCATCGATCCGGGAGAAGAGGTATATACCGGTCAGGTAGTGGGTGAGCATGTGCACGACAATGACCTGGTGATCAATGTCTGCAAGGCTAAGCAGCTCACCAACGTTCGTGCCTCGGGATCTGATGAGAAGGCACGTGTGATACCGAAGACCGTGATGTCGCTCGAAGAGTGCTTGGAGTATATTAAGGAGGATGAATATGTGGAGGTGACTCCGAAGTCGATGCGCATGCGGAAGATCATCCTCAATCACGACGAGCGTAAGAAAGCCTCAAAATGAACCTGCCGAATCGCATATTGATTCTTGATGGTGCCATGGGCACTATGATACAGCAGTTAGGATTATCGGAAAGTGATTTTCACGATGCTCCTTTCAATAGTGTCGTGCAGGAATTGAAGGGAAACAATGAGTGCCTTAATATCACACGCCCAACGCTGATACGCTCTATCCATGAGGATTATATTCATGCAGGTGCCGACATCATTTCTACAAACACCTTCAGTGCCAACCGTATCTCCCAAGCGGAATATGGGTGTGAGGCATTTGCTGCTGACATGGCTTACCAAGGAGCGTGTATCGCTCGTGAGGCGGCAGGAAAGAAGGTGCTTGTGGCAGGAAGCATTGGTCCAACATCGAAATCACTGTCTTTAGCCCCCGATATCTCTGAGCCATCATTTCGTCCTTATTCTTTTGATGAGATGGCTGCTGCCTATGCCGAGCAGGTGGAGGCTCTGATACGGGGAGGAGTGGATATTCTTTTGGTGGAGACTTGTTTCGACGCTTTGAATACTAAGGCAGTCCTTTATGCCATCGAACGGGTGAACAAAGGTCTGCCTGTAATGATCTCTGTGTCTGCCAGTGACCGTAGCGGACGTACGTTGACGGGACAGACCATGGAGGCTTTCTATACCTCAGTATGTCATTATCCTTTGATGTCCTTTGGCTTGAACTGTTCTTTTGGAGCGGAAGGTCTGGCATCTTTCGTTCGGGAGATCGCTTCTTTCAGCAGTCATCCCGTATGTTGCTATCCCAATGCAGGACTTCCCAATGAGATGGGTGGCTATGATGATACACCTGCTCAGATGGCGCACTCTGTCAGGAAGATGGCTCTTGAAGGTTACTTGAATATCATTGGCGGCTGTTGCGGTACAACACCTGAATATATCCGTGCTATACGTCATGCCGTCAACGATCTGTCACCTCACCAACCCAAAGTGAGGAAAAAAGTGCTTCGTGTGAGTGGTCTGGAAGCCTACGAATTAGATAAAGAAAAAAATAACTTCATCAATATCGGTGAGCGTACAAATGTGGCAGGCTCCAGAAAGTTTGCCAGACTGATCGCCGCCGGTGACTATGAGTCTGCCTTACAGGTGGCTGCCACCCAGATAGAGAATGGTGCTAGTATTATCGATATCAATATGGACGACGCGATGCTCGACAGTACTGTGGAGATGGAGCGTTTCCTGCGATATGTCGCTAATGACCCCGCCGTGGCAAAAGCAGCATTGATGATAGACTCATCCTATTGGCCTACTATCATGGTTGGATTGAAAAATGCACAGGGAAAGTGCATCGTCAACTCCATTAGTCTGAAAGAGGGAGAGGAGGCTTTTCTGGAGAAAGCTAAGGAGATCAGACGCTTAGGCGCCGCTATGGTGGTGATGGCTTTTGATGAGCTAGGGCAGGCAACAACCTACGACCGTAAGATTGCTATCTGTGAGAGGGCGTACAAACTATTGACAGAGCAGGCTGGCGTAGAGCCCACTGATATTATCTTTGATTGCAATATCCTTTCCATCGGCACTGGTATCGAGGAACATGCCAACTATGCTGTTGACTTCATAAAAGCTGTGGAGTGGATAAAGAAAAACCTCCCCGGTGCCTATACCTCCGGTGGGGTGTCAAACCTGTCGTTCGCTTTCCGAGGGAATAATACGGTGCGTGAGGCGATGCACTCAGCTTTTCTCTACCATGCTATACGAGCCGGATTGGATATGGGCATTGTGAATCCTGGAATGCTGCAGGTATATGATGAGATAGAGCCGGAGTTGTTACGGTGTGTGGAGGATGTCATCTTCAACAGGGATGCCGAGGCTACCGAGCGATTGATTGATAAAGCACAACGAATCCTTGATGTAAAGGAGAAGATGAAGGATGGTTCTTCCGGAATCTCATCCCCTTCAGGTATCCAAAATGTCCTTCCAGTGGAAGAACGGCTTCAGGAGCGTCTCATCAAAGGTAATGCCAACGGTCTTGCCGAGGATGTCGAGATATGTTACCAGCAGTATCAATCAGCGGTGTCTGTCATCGAAGGACCGTTGATGCGAGGCATGGAGAGAGTCGGTGATATGTTTGGCGCTGGTAAGATGTTCCTGCCACAGGTGGTGAAGTCAGCTAAGATCATGCGTGACTGTGTCACCTTATTACAACCCTATATGACGGGTGAGACGACCGAGGGATCTGCAAAACAGAAACCACGTATCGTGATAGCTACAGTGAAAGGAGACGTTCATGATATCGGAAAGAATATCACGGCAATCGTGTTCAGATGCAATGGTTTTGAGGTTACAGACTTGGGCGTAATGGTTGACAAGGAGGTTATCTTAGATGAAGCCCTCCGTTTGAAGGCAGATATCATTGCCGTCAGTGGACTGATAACTCCGTCGTTGTTCCAGATGGAAGCACTCTGTCAGGATATGGCAGCAAGAGATATGAACACTCCACTGTTGATAGGCGGAGCCACAACCTCGGCGCTTCATACAGCTGTGAAACTTGCTACGGTCTATCCTCATGTGTTTTATGGAGCTGACGCATCTGCCAGTGCGGTAATGGCTAAGCGTTGCATGATGGACCGTGAACGTTTTGAACAGGAAGAACATGAACAACAGGAGAAGATTCGTCAACAATATGAGAACCGTCATCGGCTGGCATTGACAGATCAAGAAGGAGAGTCATATCCGAAAGAGTCATTCCTTCACAGTGAGGATCACTATTTGGTATCGATGCCGACTCAAGAAATACCTTTGAAAGAGATTCTTCCATTCTTTGATTGGAATATGTTCCTTGCTGTATGGGGCATCAAATATGGCTCGACAAATACAGATGATACGAATATCCAACGTATCCTCAATGAAGGAAAGGCATTGCTTGAACGTATGCGGAAAAATGATGAGTGCTCCGTGATGATGTCGCTGCGGATTGCTGATGGGTGGAATGAGAATAATCTTCTCTGTGCTGATGATTTCTGTCTGCCTATGTTACGACAGGAAATAGACAACCATCGTTCACTCTGTGATTTCGTTCCTCCCAAGCGTTATGGCTTCCGTTCACCGTTCGGACTCTTTGCTATCTCTGTCCACACGCGAGGACATCATGCAGCAGGATGTACGTGTGAACAGTGTCGTCAAGAGAATGACGGACTCTTTGAACACAGTATTCGTCTGGTGCTTGCTGAGGCAGCCTCCTGTTTGCTTGACAAGCGGTTGAGTGCCATGGTAGCAAGGGATGATGTGAAGGTGATAAAGCCGGCGGCAGGATATGCCAGTTGTCCCGACCATACGCTGAAGCGTGATATCTTACAGTTGCTTCCTGACGGTGAGCGCTTAGGTATTTTTTTGACGGATGGATGTACGATGATACCAGATGCTTCTATCTGTGGTATGGTGTTCTTCCATCCTTCCGCCGGTTATCCGGAGATTCGTCATATCAGTATGTCACAATATGAGCGTTACGCTACAGCCCGTGGAATGAGTGCTGAAGAGGCACGTCGTTTTTTGGGTCATCTGCTGTAATGCCAAAAGCAGTTAACAGTTTTACTTATGAGAGTTATAGACATCCTACGAAACAGTGAGAGTCCTTATCCATCTTTGGAGATCGTGCCGCCACTTAATGGCATCCGGAAGGATCAGCTTTTTGATATAGTGGAACAGTTCATGCCTTTTGACCTGAAATATATCAATGTTACCCATCACCGTGATGAGGTCGAATATCGGGAGCACCCTGACGGAACATATACACGTCATACTGTTCGCAGTCGTATCAGTCCTGTGGCAGTCTGTGCTGCATTGATGGCTAAGTTTCCTATTAATATGGTGCCGCATATCATCTGTGCTGGTCACACTTCCGATGAGATAGATGGTCTGTTGTACGACCTTCATTTCATGGGTATCGACAATGTTATGATACTGCGTGGTGACTCAATGATTGGTGAAAAACGTTTCTCACCGGTACGTGGCGGTTATCGTTACGCCAGTGAACTGGTAACAGCTGTAAAACAATTCAACCAAAATAACGGAAGTGATTTCTCTATCGGTGTAGGAGCATATCCGGAGAAACATTTCGAGGCTGCGAATATAGAGACCGACATCGCCAATCTGAAAAAGAAGGTAGATGCGGGAGCTGACTATATTATCACACAGATGTTTTTCGACAATGAGGCATTCTATCGTTTCGAGAAACGCTGTAGGGATGCCGGGATAACGGTTCCTATCATTCCCGGACTGAAACCACTCTCCACCTTGAGACATATCGCCTTGTTGCCGGAGTCATTCTCCATAGATATCCCTCTGGAACTCACCACCGCTGTACAGGATGCGGTGAAAGATTATGATCTCTCATTCCCACGTGATATGGCCCGCGCTAACGAGATCATCTACGAGATAGGTACAGAGTGGTGTGTTGCCCAGTGCAAGGATTTGCTGGCACATGGTGTGCCCGCCGTACATTTCTATACGATGGGTAAGGTAAGAAATATCGTGAAAGTATTGCAGTCGTGCTTTTAAATTGTAGGAATGAAGGCTCGTAACAAGGAGATCCTACGTATCGCACTGCCCAGCATTATCAGTAATATCACTGTTCCACTGCTGGGACTTATCGATGTGGCTATCACCGGCCATCTGGGATCTGCTGCCTACATAGGGGCTATTGCCTTAGGCGGTATGATCTTCAACCTTACCTATTGGATCTTCGGATTCCTCCGTATGGGAACCAGCGGCATGACCTCCCAGGCATTAGGGCAGCGTGACTTGACGGAG
>CADBSW010000030.1 GCA_902797505.1 uncultured Prevotellaceae bacterium
ACTTGTTTGGAACTGGATGGGAGGAAAAAAAGAATATCTTTATAGATTTCTGTGTATTTTTCATGCAAGGGCCCCTGCGGCGAGCAAGACAGGATCGACAAAGTCAATCCAGATAGCTGGCTAATTATTAGAATTCACCCAAAAATTCACCCAAAAACGGGGATATACTTACGCCTTAATACTCCCTTTCTTATACTGTAATCTATAATTTTTCCTCCGGCAAAAACAACCGCATGGCATTGGCGGTGGTCTGTGCGGCAACATCCTCGGGTGACAAGCCATACGCCTCGGCCATCTTCTCCAAGACATGGGCCGTGAAGGCCGGTTCGTTACGTTTGCCACGCATAGGGACGGGTGCCATATAAGGACTGTCGGTCTCCAGCACGATGCGCTCCAAGGGGATGGTCTTGATCACCTCTGGCAGATGACTCTTCTTGAAGGTAAGCACCCCACCGATACCTAATAGGAAACGGTCGAAGCGCAACAGTTCGGCAGCCTCTTTCTCGTTGCCAGTAAAACAGTGGAACACGCCACCGGGCAATTCCTTCTCATATTGTTTGAGAAGATGCACCATCTCCTGTTGTGCCTTACGACAATGGATCATCAGCGGCAGACGCGTCTCTATACTCCACAGCACCTGTTGCTCGAAGGCAGCCAACTGCTCTTTCTCGAACTCACGACTCCAGTAGTAATCCAAGCCCACCTCACCGATAGCGATGGCATGCGGCTGGGTAGCAGACTGCAGGTTCGCCAACAACAGTTGTTTCATCTCATCGAGCACTTGTTGCCAATCGGCACGCACCTCTTCGGGATGCAGTCCGATCATCGGATAGGCATAACCGGGATTGGCGGAGCACACCTGCATGACGGTTGTTACCGAGGGCAGGTCGATGGCAGGGATAAACACCTTGCAGACACCAGCCTGTTGGGCACGTTCGATTACCTCCTGTCGGTCGTCGGCAAACTCCTCCCCGTCGAGATGCGTATGCGTATCAATGATCCTTATCATGCGTCAGAATTTCCGTTTCATCAACACCTCTGTATAGGCGATGATCTGCTGTTTACGACTGGGTGATACGCTGAGTGCCTCGAGATATTTCTTGCTCTCCTCGAAGTAATTACTGATCAGATCCTCAGCCAGTCGGTCGATGCCCAACCGGTTATAGATAGCTGTCACGGCCGCGATCTTCTGTTGTGGATCGGGATTCTCGGCATTGATCCAGCGGTCGAGTTCCTGACGGTCTTTCTCATCAGCACGCAGGTAAGCGTTAATGAGCATGTACGTCTTCTTATTGCAGAGGATATCACCACCGATGGCCTTACCAAACACCTTCGGATCGCCATATACGTCCAGGTAATCATCCTGCAACTGGAAGGCCAAACCGATCTTCTCACCAAAGACATACAGGTTATCACAGTCGGCTGTCGGTGCATCTGCCAACAAGGCACCGATTTTTAGGGCACAAGCCAACAGCACACTGGTCTTCAGACGGATCATCTCGATATATTCCTCTTCACGCACATCCGTACGATGCTCAAAATCCATATCATACTGTTGTCCCTCACCAATCTCCAAGGCTGTCTCCGTAAACAGATCCAGTATCGGTTTGAGTTTGTCGGCCGGGCACTTAGCCAACCGTTCATAAGCCATGACGAGCATGGAGTCACCTGAGAGGATCGCGGTGTTCTCATCCCATTTCTTATGTACGGTGGGTTGTCCACGACGCACATCAGCATGATCCATCAGATCATCGTGAAGCAGGGTGTAGTTGTGATACGTCTCGATGGCAGTGGCCACGGGCATGATCTGCTCGGGATCATCTTTATAGAGGTTGTATGCCAGGAGCATCAGGATCGGACGGATACGTTTTCCACCGATGGAGAGCACATACTGGATGGGCGTGTACAGACTCTGCGGCTGACGCTCGTAAGGAAGTTGTTCGAGATAGTCGTTGACTATCTTCAGGAACTGTTCTGAACTGTATATCATATATTTACGTTTGTTATCAAATATCGAAGACCACGGGGATGGCGATCATCGTACGACAGGTTTTTCCCTTATCCTCACCCGGTGTCCATGGGGGCATCATACGTACCACACGGAGAGCCTCACGATCGAGCAGTGGGTTAGCTGACTTGACAATTTTCGCATCCGATGTAGTACCATCCTTATTTACAATAAAGGAAACGATCACCTTGCCCTGTATTTTTTTCTGTTGGGCCATGACCGGATACCTGAGATTGGTGGTGAGCCACTTCATAAAGGCCACCCATCCACCTGGTGGTTCGGGGATCTTCTCCACCACACGGAGTTCGAGCGGTTGCTCTTTCTCATCAACAGGGAGTGCGTCGAGCTGTGGATCATCTTCCTTCTCCGAGATCTTATCCAACTGCTCTTTCATCTGCTGTTCTGCCAGATCGGGCAATGCTTCCTTGATGATCTCCTCCACGGGGTTGATCTTCTCTGTCACCTGCTTCTCCTCGTGTATGGGTGCCAGCATCATATCCTGCTGCGGTTCGTTGTAGAACTCCAGGTCTTGCACGATATCCTCGATCATCTCTTCATCCATCTCATCGTCGAGTGGCGCACTGGTATAGTCCATCGCCACGATGAACAGCGAGAAGACAAAGATGAGTCCCAAAAGGAATCCCGTTATCCTTCTGTGCTCAAGATCAGCCTGATATGATTTCTTCTGCTCCAATTACACTAAACAGTTTGATTTTCCGTTATATAACAGCAGAGATGAAAACCAGAGATGCCCTATCTTCATCTATTTAAGTGCAAAGATAGTGTAAACATCATGAAAATGCGTATCTTTGCAAAAAATTTAATTCAAATTAGATGAAAAAAGTTTTTTTTACTCTTCTGCTGATGTTTTTCTCACTCATGGTAGAGGCACAGGAGAGTCAGACCGCATATAACTTCCTCCGTTTGCCGCAGAGCGCCCATACGGCCGCTTTGGGAGGGGACATCATCACGGTGGTGGAAGACGACCTGTCGATGCTCTTCGCCAACCCTGCCCTCCTCTCTTCGGTGAGCGACAAAACAATCCAGTTGGGAGTGATGAGTTATATGGAGGGATCCCTGATGGCAGGTGCCGCCTTCAACCGGAACATCAACGAGAAAGCCTCTTGGGCCGTCAGTGCGCAGTATATGCACTATGGCACGATGAAGGAGGTAGATGAGTATAATGTGCAGACGGGTGAGTTCTCAGCCAAGGATATCGCCCTCAACGGCACTTTCTCGTATCAGTTGGGACAACACTTGGTAGGTGGTATCACGGCCAAGGTCATCAACTCTTATATCGGTCAATTCAATTCCCTGGCCGTTGGTGTGGATATGGGATTGAACTATTACCTGCCGGACGGTGAATGGTCGTTATCGGCCGTGGTGAAAAACTTAGGTGGTGAGTTGGATGCCTATGAAGAGGAATATGCCAAGCTGCCGGTTGACGTGCAGGTAGGCATCAGCAAACGACTGGTTGGATCCCCGCTCAGGCTGTCGGTTGCGATGGTTGACCTGAACCACTGGGGGTATAAGTTCATCAACCATTTCGTCGTAGGAATGGATGTGATCCTCTCACCGCAGATATACCTTGCTGCCGGATATAATTTCCGCAGGGCCAACGAGATGAAGATCATCAATACAGGGGATGAGAAAGGAAGCAGTCATGGTGCCGGATTGTCACTGGGTGCTGGTGTCTTACTGGATCGCTTCAAGTTGAACCTCTCTTATGCGAAGTATCATGTGTCGAGCAACTCCCTGATGGTAAATATAGCTTACACCTTATAATAAATATATAGACAATGAAAAAGATAACGATAGCTATCGACGGTTTGTCGTCGTGTGGAAAATCAACAATGGCGAAGGATCTGGCCAAAAAGATCGGTTATATCTATGTGGATACGGGAGCCATGTACCGCGCAGTAACACTCTATGCCATGCGCCACGGACTGTTCAACGACAGCGATATCAATACCGAAGAACTTGAAAAACAGATGGATGATATCCATATCTCCTTTAAGTTTAACCCCGAGACACAGAAGCCCGACACCTATCTGAATGGAGAATTGGTGGAGAAAGAGATCCGTTCGATGGAGGTGAGCAACCTCGTATCACCCATCGCCACCCTACCCTTCGTAAGGACGGCTATGGTAAGACAACAGCAGTTGATGGGTAAAGAGAAAGGTATCGTGATGGACGGAAGAGATATCGGCACGGTGGTGTTCCCCGATGCGGAGTTGAAGATCTTCGTCACGGCATCTGCAGAGGTACGTGCACAACGCCGGTATGATGAACTGAAAGGCAAGGGTATGGAGGCTGACTACGACGATATCCTGAAGAATGTGCAAGAGCGTGACTATATCGACAGTCATCGTGAGGTAGCACCGCTACGTCAGGCCGATGATGCCATCCTGCTGGACAACAGTCATATCACCATTGAAGAGCAGAATGCCTGGGTGATGGAGCAATATCTACGGGTGGTCAACTCTGTTGAATAAGGAAATCACGACACTCCTCCATCAACCATTTCGGTGTACTGGTGGCACCACAGATACCCACCGTCTTGACACCTTGTAACCACTCCAACTGTATCTCATCAGCATCCTCGATGAGATATGTGTTGGGGTTTACGTTTTTACACTCGTTAAACAACACCTTCCCATTACTGCTCTTACGACCGCATACGAAGAGCACCAGATCATGCTTGGCAGCAAAAGAGGTGATGTTTGAGATGCGGTTGGCCACCTGACGACAGATAGTGTCAAAACGCTGGAAGACCGCATCGGCAGAGATATGTTGCTCGATATACTCCACGATACGCTGAAACTCCTCCAACGACTTAGTGGTCTGTGAGTAGAGATAGATATCACGTGAGAAATCCAGTTGCATGACATCCTCGAAGTGAGCGATAACGATGGCATGCCCATCGGTCTGTCCGACCAAGCCCAATACCTCAGCATGACCGGGTTTGCCGAAGATGACAATCTGTGCGTCGGGGTGCTGCTGATATTGTCGCTTGATACGTCGCTGCAGTTGTAACACCACCGGACAGGTGGCATCGATCACCTCAATATGGTTTTGTTGTGCCAACTGATAGGTGGCAGGTGGTTCGCCATGAGCACGCAACAGCACCTTCGTATCACGTAACGTTTTCAGGTCATCGTGGTTGATGGTGACAAGTCCGAGTTGTCGCAGTCGCTCACACTCCATGCCATTATGCACGATATCACCCAGACAGTAGAGGGTGTTGCCTTTCGACAACTCCTCTTCTGCCTTGCGAATAGCCGTAGTCACACCAAAACAGAAACCACTGCCATTGTCTATCTCTACCTGTATCACTATTTCTTCAGTTCGTTGTAATAGATGGAAAGGAGATCTGCTGCAGCCTTGAAGGAAGTCTTCTCTCCCCGCAGCACAGACTGCTCGGCCGCCTTGATGCAATCCTCTATCAAAGGATTATGATAGAAGGAGTTACGCAGATGTTCATTGATACTCTCGTACATCCAGTATTTACTCTGTTCGTTACGGCGGTAGTCGAAATAACCATTCTGCTTGACGAAGTCGAAATACTGATAGATCATATCCCATACCTCTTTGATACCTGTGCCATAGAAGCCACTATAGCAGAGCACCTTGGGTGTCCAACCGCTCTCTGGCATCGGGAAGAAATGGAGGGCGTTACGGAAATTCGTCGCCGCCATCTGACACTTATCCACGTTATTACCATCGCACTTATTGATGATGATACCATCGGAGATCTCCATGATACCTCGTTTGATACCCTGCAACTCATCGCCAGTGCCAGCCAACTGTATCAGCAGGAAGAAGTCAACCATCGAGTGACAGGCTGTCTCACTCTGTCCGACACCCACCGTCTCCACGAAGATCTTATCAAAGCCGGCAGCCTCACAGAGGATGATACACTCACGGGTCTTACGGGCAACACCACCGAGAGAGCCTGCCGTTGGTGAAGGACGAATGAAAGCCTCACGCCGTTGTGACAAGCGCTCCATACGCGTCTTATCACCAAGGATACTTCCTTTGGAACGCTCTGAACTGGGGTCGATGGCGAGGACAGCCAACTTACCACCAAAACGGTCGAGTACATGGATACCGAACTCATCGATACTGGTACTCTTACCGGCTCCCGGCACACCACTGATACCTATTCTCACAGATTTACCGCTGTAAGGCAGACACTTGTCGATGACCTCCTGCGCCCTACTGTAATGATCGGGGTTGATACTCTCTACTAACGTGACGGCCTGACTCAACACGGTGATATCACCTTTGAGGATACCCTCCACCATCTCACTGGTGGTATATTCATGTCTGCGGAAATGTCCCCGTTTCAGATAGGGATTGATGATTGCCTGTGAGGATACCCCGGCATTTACCTGCAAACCTTTGTACTCTTCGCTGTTCTCTGGATGTTCCATATTATAATTAATCGTTTATTAGCTTTACTTTACATTAATGTTAATAACTATCTTCGACTTCATCGGGTCGTTGGTGATCATCAGCACACGTGGTTTACTACGTACCCTGCGCAATGCCTTCGCCTCAGCAGTGATCTTCAATTTAGCCTGTTCACCGGGCTGCAGCTTCGACTTGTTGAGTTTGACGCTCAAACCGTTGGTGAACATCTGCAGACTGCTGATATCCAACTCACTATGACCGATATTGTTGATAAGGATCGTCTCGCTCTTCTTCGACTTGCCATTGAAGTCGATGTCTACCGATTCCGATGAGAGGGATATCTGCGGGGCATTAGCCATTTCACTCTCCGTAAGCTCCGTAAATGCGGGTAACAAGACAACAGACACGGGCAATTCCTTCTCAGAGGCTACCTTATCACCGGGGAACATGCCCAGATAGAGCGTCGTCTGTGTCAGTCCGTAGTCACGGATATGTTTTGAGTCAAGCATCAGGGTAACCACACCGGTTCTTCCCGCTGCGATATTGGTGGGAGACACCGTCGCCTTGAGATAGTTAGGCAGGTGCATCACCGTAGGACTGAGTGTCTTATTAGAGGTGTTCATGATATGGATCTTCTTCACCGGCATCTCACCTCTGTTCACATCATCAAACTCCACGTTATCCGCATCCGTCTTGAGGGAGCCTATCGTGAAATCATAGTTGGCGTCGAAGTCGACCACCTCATCCACCACCACACCACGCATAGTCAGGTAGATAGGTTTCTCTGAGTTGTTGGTATACAGTCCGACATCCTTGGAGAAATGTCCCATCATACGGGCATCGTAGGTGGCGTTCACCACGAAATGGTCACCGGCGGGGATAGGCTGCTTGGGATATTCCACGGTGGTACACCCACAACTGGTTCGTACATTGTTGATCACGATCGGACTACTGCCGGTATTCTCCAATTCAAACTTCACGGTAACGGGCTGCTCGTATGCCACATTACCACAATAGATCACGTTATTCTTTACTTTCACCTTCTGGGCATATGCACCCAGAGATAGGGTTGCCAAAACGGCAAATATCATTATTGTTCTTTTCATAATCATTCTTTTACGGTGAGTTTCTGACTCTTCGCACGGCCGTTGTATTCCGGACTATACGCACACTGTACGGAGCAAGAGCCCGTCTCGTAATCACCCACACGGTCGATATAATATTCTGTCTCTATCACATGCGTTCCCTTCGACATCATGTCAAAGTAATAATTGGTGGAGCAGTCTCTCGGGGAGATATAATATCCCCAATGATAACCGCTGAGTTGGTTGACAGGCTCCAGACATGCTGCCCGCTTATCCACTACCTGCACATAGTCGTAGTCACGATCGGCAGTAATGGTAAGTCTTACGGTTACCTTATCGCCAACCTTCAGGTTTCCTTGATGACGGATCTCCCGCTTTACAGAGATACCGGAAGATGACGATTCGATATTTGCTGACGACTGGTAGAACTGTGCATAGACTGCACCCCATGAGGTACCTTCGCTCTTCTTCTCTACCGAAAGCGTGTTGGCATGGGTATCCTCAATGGCCGTCTTCACATATCCTATACCCGCCGTGGCCTTGGGGAGGGATAACTCACGATCATCCACCTTCACCACCGACAGTTCTTGATTACCCAGTTCTGCCGTATGTCCGTTTAAGAAAGCATATACGGCATTCACACTGTTGATCGGGGTATCCCATGATGTGGTACGTTTCTCCTGCAACAGCCAGCGACGCATCTCATCAACGGTCACCTGGTCATCAGGAGTAACGATATTCAGGGCCTCAATGACAGACACCTGAGTAGGTATACGGTAGTTGCACCAAGAATAACCGGCACGCGGTGTATCGTAGTAACGACCCATCTCCGGGGTATATACGGAATACTCCTTCAGACTCTGGATATACTCTTTAGCTTTTTTCAACTGACCGTTTTTCTGATAGACGACAGCCATCATTGCCTTCGCATACAGCGTCTGACTCTTCTTTTGTTTCTCCAGATATTTGATCAGATAGTCAGCTGCATCCTTCTCCTGGGCTGTCATTGTCCTACCGGAGACTGCACAGAGATATACCCACTGCAGGGCATGGTAACTGGAGATATAGATGGGTTTACCTGCCTGTTCACGTTTACGCAACTCCTTAACCTCCTTGATGACGATATCACTGAGGTATCGGAAACCACTGTTCACCATGGCGGAAGTCTCCTGTTGCTGACCGCTAAGCAGATTCAGACGGATAAAGAACATCAATACCTGTGCGGTCATTCGTGGTGAGCCATCCATACCCTGCCACCAAGAGAAGGAGCCGTCACCATGCTGCAACTTCTTCAGTTGTGCAAGCAGGTGCTCTTTCTGATGCGACAGACTGTTCTCATCAAAGAATTGTGAGAGAGACTCTTTCTGCGACTGCTCATCCTTAGCATCCATCACCCATGGCGTCTCACTGAGTAACAACGTCTTGAGCGACTGGTCTTTCGAGAGGTTACTCATCAGCGAGGTCTCTTCCGTCTTCTCTTGTTTCCACTGGTTGAATGTCTTCTTGATCAGTGGTGACTGATTGAGCAGGAATTTGCCGAGGGAGTTGGCATAGTAAGCGGCTGCCAGACTGATGGCATTATGATCATTCGCATCGCTGATATATGGCAGTGTCTGCACCACCAACCATGCCGGGTTATTGGTATATTCAAAGGTGAGTTGTGTCTGCTCTGCATCATTGGGTATCAATGACCCGACCTTTACTTGATAAATACCGGGCCCATGCTGAGTAAACGGTTGTGTGTTGATAACCTTCTCCATATCAGACAGGATAGGCAGGTAATGTTGCTCACCATCGCTGAATCCTTCTCCCGTGGCGATGATACGACAGGTCAACAGGTCGTATTCCTTGTTCGGACTATAATCGAATGTTGCGGAAGTAGTTCCCTCTTTCTCAATATTGAACGGTTGTGCCTGTTCATAGACAACCTTTTCCGTTACCGGATCAAGCAGCTGCATCTTCACCATTCCTGAAACGGCGTGATCGGAGGTGTTGAAGATACGTGTGGCGATCGTTGCCTGGTCACCCCTACGGATAAAGCGCGGGATATTAGGCTGCACCATCACCTCTTTCTTGGCTACGGTGATACCCTCCAACAGGCCGTAGTTCATGGTCTTATCATGTGCCAATCCCATGAAATGCCATGAGGTGACACTCTCCGGCAAGGTGAAACGAATACTGACGGATCCCTTCTCATCGGTCACCAAGGTGGGATAGAAGAAAGCTGTCTCATTCAGATTCTCACGTACTGAAACAGCAGTCTCCGACTTCTCTGCTCCCTCATCGTCTGATCCTGCGGCATCCATAGCGGCAATGGGCATCTCATCAGCAGCCATGGCCGACTCTTCCTTAGCCATCATCACATCATTGGTATTAGCCACTTTAGCAGATGCCGTGGCATAAGCAGCCACATTCATTTGTGGTGCCGATCTCATCAACATCTTTCCACCCCTGACTCTGATGTTACGCCTATTATACAGAACATCAAAAAGAAGTGACTCCCATTGGTTACGAGAGAGTTGTGAGAACACTAAGGATTCTACTTTGAGATAATTACGCTGTTGCATCTCTCCGAATGACATACCATAATTATCTAAATAGAGCCAACGGGTATAGGGCACATTCTGATACAGGAGATCGGGTATCTGCCATGACAGCCCCCTTAACTGATCCAGACTCTTATCGTACATCGTTGCCATCATCCGGGCATCGGCTGGTTTACCATCTGGTTGCAACACTTGCAGCGTCCACTCTTCCTGCTGACCGGGCAACAATTGGTTACGGAAAGTATTCCACGACAGACGCAGACGTTTGTCTGGCATCGGTTTCCTGATAACATCACTATGACTATAGCACACCCCGTCCTTCACCCAGATATAGTTAAGCAAAAGACCTGAACTGTAGGTTTCCTGATATTTGAACAACCGTGTCTTGATGGCATCACTCACATCGAAGGTACCACTCTCCAACAACGTATTACCAGCGATAATCGTATAGAGTATATGCGTATCTTTCCGAGAAGAACCCACCTGGAGCGTTACACCCTTCTGAGGATCACGAGGGAACTCGTGACTGGTCAGGTAATACCAGTCGGGCGTATCTATACACGGTCTCTTATCTGTCAGACTAAACACCACGAACTCCTGTTTTACGGTTTCCCCATTACAGGTAGCCTCCAAGACATGTTTGCCCGATGACAGTTGTTTGCCATTCAACGAAACAGGTTTGTTGGCATCAACAACGACAGGGTTCTTCCCATCGATAGTGTATTTCACTTGACCATCGAGATTATTACCAGCGGCATTCTTCAACATGAAGGTCACCTGCTGTATACTGTCTTTCAACTGTTTCTCCGGGATAGAGAAATAGAAAGAGAAAGATTTCCTTCCTAATGGCAGACTTATCTCTCCGGCATGTGTCTCACCACCGACATCCGTTACGTCAACAGTCGTAACGAAGCGATAGAAGGTGTCGTCACCCTCCGGGATAAGCATCGGCACATGGATCTCAAACTCACCCCGATCGTCGGTGACAATATCGCCTGTCGCCATCAACTGCTCTTGCGCCTTATCACTACGCCACCAATACCAGAAGGCACGTTTTCGGTTGATGGTATAGTGAACCTTCGCTCCCTGCACAGGAACACCGGCATAACTCTTCGCATGTCCTTTAATCGTGACGGTATCTCCAGCATGGTACTCGCCCTCATACTTATCAAACTCCACCTCAAAGGTAGGACGTTTGTACTCCTCTACCTTAAAGGATGTAGAACCATTCCCCTTATTCGTCTGCAGATAGAAATTACCTGTCAGTCCACTGCTTGGCAAGGTAAACACCGCATTGGCACTGCCGTACTCATCCGTTGTCAACGTCTCTTCCTTCACCACCTGATGATTAGCGTCACGCAGTGTCAGGGTAAACTGTTCACCGGGAACCACTTTCAGTTCCTGTCCTTTCACGGCATTCATCAGGATAGCACCTACATGTACGGTTTGTCCCGGACGATAGATACACCTGTCGGTAAACAGCGACATGCGGGTGATATTACTTCTCGGTTCTGAATAGGAGAAGCCGCCATAACAGTTGTACTTCATGGCCGCCTGATCGGTAGTCGTATAGACATAGATCGACTGTGGCGGATACTGCTTATAGTTATACGTCACCTCTCCCTTTCCGTCTGTTTCCAACAATACGGTATTCGCCGGAGTATTGTAACGCCGTTCACGTTCCATCTTTATCTTAGCCTTCGCCACGGGTTGTCCGGTAGTGGCATCAAGCACGGCGATACGTATCTTCTGATCAGGCAGATATTGTTCTACAGCGTAAAGGTTGCTGACATACAACAACTGATACGTTGCTTTGATATTCTTCTCATTGGCTATACATTCCATCAGGTAGACACCGATGGGCAAACCGTCGATCAACAAGGAATCCTCGATAATATCATAGTCGTGTGAGAAAGAGAAAGTTTTCTGATAATCCTTCGTACTTCCCTTGATAATCCTCTGTTTCAGTTGTGTAATATCATTCTTATCCCAGATATTATACGAATGGTCACCCGTGATATTCAATTTCGAAATCTTCAGGGTGACAGAGGGGAGGTTACGTACTTGTCTGAACTTCAACTGAATAGGAATACCTGGCCGTTGTTGAGTACCGTTAAACTGAACCTGATACATCGGTTGTGTCAACTGACTCTTCTCATTACGCAACTGGTTCATACGTTTCCATCCGCCCCACTTCAACAGCGCCTCATCGATATACGCAATGCGATCAGCGGTGGTGACATCCTCGCATGACGTCATATAGTCATACCGCTCTAAGGCCACTTCCGCACAGAGAGGAAGATCGTGGTATGTGGCTATCAGGGAATCCAACGAGGCCACATACTTATTATTCTTGATAAACTGATGCGCCGTACGACTTCTTTGCTGTTGCAACAACCGTAATGCGGTAATCATCGTGGCCTCACGGTTTCCGACCTGCGTGTAATAATCATGCAGTGTCTGGTAGTCTTCTGCCTCAAAACCCAAGACGCTCAACAGGTCATGATTGAAATACTTACTGTCAATGCCCTTATCAATCATCGGGTTAAACTCTGCCGCCTGATGCGATGCCAGCATCTTGGGATCAGCAAGAGAACGGGCGAAATACTTCTTCGACAACTCCTCACGATCATCGATGTTAGGAAGTTCGGTGGCATAGATATTACCCAGCACACTACAATAGACCGCCGCCATGGCGGGATCGGTCTTCTCAGTCTTTGTCGCCTTATCATCGAGTGCTGTCAACACAGACTTCAGAGAATCGGGCGTGAGATGCACCTGAACGAACGAGCGCATCAACTCCGCCTTCAGCAGATGACCGTATTGTTGCTCTTTCTGTGCCTTGTTGACAATCTGCTGAAGCACATTGATTTCCGTCTTCGGCAGGTCTTTGTCGATGGCGTCCTGTACTTGTTTCCACAGGGTATCGTATGTTTGTGCATCCATGAACAGTGGCATGATCAGACAAATCTGTATAAATAGGATTCTCAATACTCTCATATCTCTAAAATATCTTATTACATAAGATAAAGGCAAAGGTAATGAAAATCTTGCATCCCACAAAACATATTTTACTTTTATTAGTGAAGGTAAGTTGTATTTCAATAAAAATTAGTATCTTCGCAAACGAATTATAAATAACACAAACAATATGAAAGTTGGAGACAAAGCGCCGGAGATCTTAGGAAGAGACGAGAACGGCAATGAAGTGAAGTTGAGTGATTTCGCAGGTAAAAAACTCGTATTGTACTTCTATCCGAAAGACAATACGAGCGGTTGTACGGCCGAAGCCTGTTCTTTCCGTGACAACTACGAAAGACTGCAGACTGAGGGGTATGAGGTGCTGGGTGTCAGCATCCAGGATGAGACATCCCACCAGAAGTTCATCGAGAAACAACAGTTGCCCTTCCACTTGATAGCCGACACCGACAAGACACTGAACGAGGCGTTCGGTGTATGGGCAGAGAAATCGATGTACGGTAGGAAATATTTCGGCACGGTGCGCACCACCTTTATCATCGATGAGAATGGTGTCATTGAGCGCATTATCCTACCGAAAGAGATCAAGACAAAGATCCACGGAGAGCAGATCCTTGGTAAATAAAGGATCTACTCTTCTTCGGGCATCTCTATCTCTTTGATGATGGCCTTACCATCACGCTTGAGTTCTTCGGTAAAGTCATCCACCATGCGCATCTGCCTGGGGATATCGATACGTTGTGGACAGTGTGGGGAACATTGTCCACACTGTATACAATGACTGGCCTGACGAAGCTTCGGCACACTTCGGTCATATCCTATCAGGAAAGCCCTACGCTGCTTGCGGTATTCTGGCGACTCATTATTCTTCGGCAGATTACCTTCCTTGATGCACTTATTATAATGCGAGAATATAGCAGGGATGTCGATGCCATAAGGACAGGGCATACAGTAGTTGCACTCATTACAAGGGATAGTCTTCAGATCATAGATATCCTTGGCTATCTCCATCAAGAACTGATTCTCTTCTTCCGTGATAGGCTCTAAGGGAGAATACGTCCAGATATTCTCTTGCAGATGTTCCATATACTTCATGCCACTCAACGCCGTAAGCACACCCTTAGGTGTTCCCGCATAGCGGAAAGCCCAGGATGCCACACTGTCTTCCGGACGTCTTCTCTTCATCTTCTCCACCACAGGATCGGGCACATTAGAGAGCCGGCCACCCAACAGGGGTTCCATGATAACGGCAGGAATCCCTCTTTTTTCTAATTCGGCATACAGATAAGAGGCATCGGTATTCTGGTCGTTGATCTCATCGGCATAGTCCCAATCGAGATAGTTCAACTCTATCTGGGCGAAATCCCAATGATAGCGGCCTTCATCATGCCATTGCAAAAGCATGTCAAAGATCTCCACATCACCATGATAGGAGAATCCGAGGTTACGTATTCTGCCTTTCTTCTTCTGTTCCACCAACCAGTCGAGAATACCGTTGTTCATAAACCGCTCGTTGAAATTCTCCTCAGCATCCTCTCCTCCACCGATAGCATGAAGGAGCATGTAGTCGATATAGTCTACCTGCAGATATTTCAAGGAGTTCTCAAACATCTCGATACTTGCAGCCCTGGGATAGGTATCTGGTGAGAAATTACTCATCTTCGTAGCCACGAAATACTTTTCACGTGGATGACGATGCAGCGCCTTACCTGTTGCTATCTCACTCTCTCCACGACAATAGGCTGGAGATGTGTCAAAATAATTCACCCCATGGGCGATGGCGTAGTCAACCAGTTTGTTGGTCATCTCCTGATCAATGGTTGCCTCTGGATTATCTGAATAGGAAACGCCACCCTCCAAGGGCAGGCGCATCATACCATACCCTAACAACGACACCTTATCACCGGTATTGGGATTCACACGATACTCCATCTTATCAGTGGGAGGTTCCTGCAACTTCGCCGTTGTCTGCTGCTCATTGTTCTTGCATGCTGCGGTCAGTAAGGTGGATGATGCTACTGCCCCACCGCCGAACAAACCGAGGAATTGTCTTCTATTTATCTTTTTCATTTTACTGAATATTCTGAATTATAATGTTTTATGCACCTCATGACCTTCCACATAGATAGCAGAGAACGGACGAGCCGGACACAGATTCTCACAAGCACCACAACCGATGCAGCGGGCCTCGTTGACAGTAGGAATCATGACAGACTCCTCATCATTCTCATCCAGAGGAACCATCATAATAGCTCCCACCGGACAGTGACGCTCACAGTTACCACACTCCACGCCATCAGTTACCGGTATACAATTCTTCTTGATCCATACAGCGTGACCCACCTGCGTACTGCTCTTCTCCTCAAGCGGCAACAGACGGATAGCACCTGTGGGACATACCTCAGAACAACGGTTACACTCTATACGACAGTAACCACGCTCATAACTCATCTCGGGCTGCATCAGATGCAAGAGATCGGTAGACGGACGGAGCACCTCGTTGGGGCACTGTGACACACACAACTGACAACCCGTACACTTGCTGGCCATATTCTTGGCACTGAGGGATCCCGGAGGAGTGATATGCGTATTACGGGTAGGTGCCACCTTATCTTCTATCTTGGCCAAACCACCGTCAACCTTTTTCTTCTCCTGTGCAAGAAGAACAGCAGAGGAAGCCAGCGTGGCTCCCAACAAGAAACTACGACGGGCACTGTCCACAGACTCTTTCCCTTCTGTCGTTGATGCTTTCTTCACCTTCTTGGGATGCTCGTAATGCAGCGCACCGAAGTTGCATTGTCCGAGACAGTTGCCACAGGCCACACATCGACTGTAATCCACGGTATGATTCTTATAGTCGATACATGCTGCCTTGCAGTTGCGTGAGCACTTACCGCAGTTCTTGCACTTCTCCTCATCAAAGTTGATTTTCATCCAAGAGAAACGGGCAAAGAAACTCAGGAAGGTACCCACCGGACAAATCGTATTGCAATAAGTTCTTCCATTACGCCATGCCAAAACAAACAAGACGACAAAGGTGACGGCAGCGATGATGAAGGTGGGCAGACTCTTGATCCACACATCCACATGATAGAAAGCATAACTGTTGAAATGCTCGGCGATAGAGGCCAACACATTATTACCCCCTTCGTAAATCGGTTTTAGGAGATTGGTGACGATCCTTCCATAACTGCTGTATG
The DNA here is from genome assembly GCA_902797505.1 of uncultured Prevotellaceae bacterium. Taxonomy (GTDB): domain Bacteria; phylum Bacteroidota; class Bacteroidia; order Bacteroidales; family Bacteroidaceae; genus Prevotella. The sequence continues at coordinate 16,235 of CADBSW010000030.1, forward strand.
GGGCCAGCAACGCCACCAATGCGTGAACGCCGGCGATGAGGGCAATCACAAAAAGCACGAGCATCGTATAACGAAGCCATTTCTTCTCCTTGGAGAAAGAGAAGCGGTTCTTCTTCTGCTTGCCGTGAATCCAGGAGATCACATCCTGCATGATGCCCAAAGGACAGATCACACTACAGTAGATACGTCCGAAGATCAGCGTGAGCGCCAATAGCAGGATCACTACCACTACGTTCATTGCCAACAATGCGGGTAAAAACTGTATCTTTGCCAACCATCCCAACCATTGGTGTAAGGTTCCTGTAATATCTAAAAACAACAGTGTTATTAAGACGAAAACGATCGCCGCAAGGGTAATTCTGACTTTTCTCAACATATGCTTTTGTATAAATTCCTACGAAATTACAAAAGAATGGGCTAAAAACCTTATTTACAGTAGGAAAATTATTTTTATTTAACCAAAATACATTAGAAAAAGAAAGCGGGTACTCCTCATCATGCTCATTGAAGAATACCCGCCAAGTAAATTACTCTCTCTCTTATATCTTTATCCGCAATGGAAATAAGTCTCTACCAATTGCTTGATCTCTTCTGGTTTGTCACTGATCTCAGCACGCAGAGAACTGTCTTTGAATGCGCGCAACTGGTCAATGATACCATCAATCATAGAAGGACTGAACACGCCATACTCTTCATAGACAGCACGCTGCTGCTCCAAGCAGGCAGCAGAAGCTACACAACTGTCGGGCAACTGAGCCAGCTCAGCCAACTTATCTGCATTAGACGCGTCGTGGATATTGACATTTACATAGGTGCGCTCGGCAACCTCCAAGGCATTTGCCATCTCAAAACCATGGCGGCAGGCAACACATAATCCGGCTAACAACTGATACAGATCGGCACTGCCATCGGGAGAACGCATCTCCACCGTCTGCTTAATACTGGTATCCACATCCTTGCTCTCCTGCTGGGGATTAGCAGCATGACACATATCAACACCACTGCTCCATCCTAAAGGCACACGCACCAAGACAGAACGGTTGCGGTCACCCCAACAAACATTCGTAGGAGCCTCCTGATGAGGAACCAAGCGGAAATAACTCATCGGATTCTTATTACCAAAGGCCGTGATGCTGGGAGCCAGATCCATCATGCCGGCAATCATCCTGCGGGCATCATCACTCAGTTTACCATGATCGAGCATCTGGTTCTTGCCATCCTTGAGCATACGCATGTGGATATGCAAACCACTACCTGCCTTACCAATCGTGATCTTCGGAGAGAAGGTTACATTCAGGCCCTGATCATAAGCCAGGTTACGGATTACCCATTTTGCCAACATCAGTTGGTCAGCGGCATCCTCGGCATTAACAGGAAGAAACTCGATCTCATTCTGCTCATATACCAAACCATCCTGACTAAAGTTACCCACTTCAGAATGTCCGTACTTGATCTGTCCACCCGTCTGGGCTATGTAATGCATACACTGCTGACGGAAAGCATTCGTCTTGGCATAGGGAGCCGACTCATGATAACCATGCTGGTCGATAGCAGGGAAGACATTATAATCCTCATCAATGACATAATACTCCAATTCACCCATCGCCTGGAACTCCATACCGGTCACCTCACGGAAAGCCTTGCAAGCCTTTGAGAGTGTGTGCTCAGGAGAACTGGCCAAGGGATTGCCGTCCTTGTCGAAGTATGAGCAGAGCATACACAACGTAGGAATCTCGGCAAATGGATCGACAAAAGCCGTGCTGTATCTCGGCAATACATACAGATCGCTGCTGCCCGCCTCAATAAATGAGAAAAGGCTTGAGCCGTCGACACGCTCACCACAGGTGAGGATCGTATCGAGATACTGCAGATTGGTAATCACGAAATTCAGGGTTTTCAATTTTCCGTCGCCACCGGGATACATAAAATTCACCATCTTGATCTCATTATTCTGAATGAAATCAATGATGTCTTTTTTAGTAAAATCCTTTGATGGTTTCTGAAGATATGCCACCACAGGGTTGGCATTCATCACTAATTCATCTATCATCGCTAAAATGTATTATTTATTAAGGTAAGATTATCCATGCAACATTTTGCATTTCGGATGCAAATATATACATTCATTTTGATTTTACAAAATTATCCACAAGTTTTTTTGTTACAATACGAATAAACATCTGCGTCAATTTGTACATATTTCTGCCATTCTGTCATTTTAGCAACCTTAGGCATATAGTTTGAATTAACAGCTAATAAAAAGAAAGGAGATTGATTATGACATTAGAGAATTTTACCATCAAAGCACAGGAGACAGTACAAGAGGCTGTCAACAGTGCGCAACGTGCAGGGCAACAGAGTATTGAACCTGTACATCTATTGAATGGCCTCATCCTCAAAGCAAGGGATGTGGTGGGATATATCTTTCAGAAAACGGGCGTGAACATCGCACATATCGAACAGATGATTCAATCGGACATCGCTCACCTACCCCGTGTGAGTGGCGGAAATCCTTACCTGTCATCCGACTCGAATAACGTCTTGCTCAAAGCTACGGACATCTCCAAGAAGATGGGTGATGAGTTTGTGGCTGTAGAACCCATCCTTTTGGCCTTGCTCGATGTGAACAGCACTGCCAGCAGGATACTTAAAGACAGTGGTATCACCTACAAGGATGCCGAGAAGGCGATACAAGAACTGCGAAGGGGACAACAGGTGAAGAGTCAGTCGGCAGAGGATAACTACCAGAGCCTGAGCAAATATGCCAAGAACCTGGTGGAGGATGCGCGCAGCGGAAAACTGGACCCGGTGATTGGACGTGATGACGAGATCCGTCGACTGTTGCAGATCCTGTCTCGCCGAACAAAGAACAACCCTATATTAATAGGTGAACCGGGAACCGGTAAGACAGCTATCGTAGAGGGATTGGCCCAACGTATCGTGCGTGGCGATGTGCCGGAGAACCTGAAAGACAAAGAACTCTACTCACTCGATATGGGTGCGCTGATAGCAGGTGCCAAGTATAAGGGTGAGTTTGAGGAGCGACTCAAGAGTGTCATCAAGGAGGTAACCGACTCCGAGGGAAGGATCATCCTCTTCATTGATGAGATACATACCCTGGTGGGAGCAGGCGCCAGCGAGGGAGCCATGGATGCTGCCAACATCCTCAAACCGGCATTGGCACGTGGAGAACTGAGGAGCATCGGTGCCACCACACTCAATGAATACCAGAAGTACTTCGAGAAGGACAAGGCCCTGGAGCGTCGTTTCCAGACCGTCATGGTGGATGAGCCGGATGAACTTTCTGCCATCTCTATCCTCAGGGGATTGAAAGAGCGTTACGAGAATCACCACAAGGTGAGGATCCAGGATGATGCCTGTATCGCCGCCGTCAAACTGTCTGAGCGATATATCTCCGACCGATTCCTACCGGATAAAGCCATCGACCTGATGGATGAGGCTGCCGCCAAACTGAGAATGGAGCGTGACAGCGTGCCCGAGGAATTGGATGATCTCACCAGACAACTCAAACAACTCGAGATCGAACGGGAAGCCATCCGCAGGGAGGATGACCAAGAGAAGATCGCCCAACTGGATAAGGAGATTGCCAATCTGCGGGAGAAGGAGAATGAGTTCCGAGCCAAATGGGAAGGCGAGAAAAACCTCGTCAACCAGATACAGCAAGACAAACAACAGATCGAGCAACTCAAGTTTGAGGCCGAGCGCGCTGAACGTGAAGGTAATTACGAACGGGTGGCAGAGATCAGGTATAGCAAACTGCGCCAACTGGAGGATGATATCAAGCGCATTCAGCAACAGCTCACCGATGCACGTGGTGACAATGCCATGGTGCGTGAGGAGGTTACCGCCGATGATATCGCCGAGGTGGTGAGCAAATGGACAGGCATCCCTGTATCGAAGATGATGCAGAGTGAGAAGGAGAAGTTACTGCAGTTGGAGGATGTGCTCCACAAACGGGTGGTAGGACAAGACGAAGCCATCATGGCTGTCAGCGATGCCGTACGTAGGAGCAGGGCCGGATTGCAGGATCCGAAACGACCTATCGCCTCGTTTATCTTCTTGGGAACCACCGGTGTGGGTAAGACGGAGTTGGCAAAGACACTGGCCGACTACCTCTTCAACGACGAGAGTATGATGACCCGTATCGATATGAGCGAGTATCAAGAGAAGTTCAGCGTCACCCGACTGATAGGTGCTCCTCCGGGATATGTAGGCTATGATGAGGGTGGACAACTGACAGAGGCTGTGCGCCGTAAGCCCTACAGCGTGGTGCTCTTCGATGAAATCGAGAAGGCACACCCCGATGTGTTCAACATCCTGCTGCAGGTTCTCGACGACGGTCGTCTGACCGACAACAAGGGAAGGGTGGCCGACTTCAAGAACACCATCATCATCATGACCTCGAATGCCAGCCGGGAGGCTCTCAGTCATATCATGCGACCGGAGTTCTTGAACCGTATCGACGAGATCATCACCTTCAAGAACCTCTCGAAGGAAGAGATTGCTCAGGTAGTCACCCTGCAGATCAACCGGGTGAAGAAGATGCTCGAGGAGCAGGATGTGCAACTCGACGTCACCCCGCAGGCTGTGGAATTCATTGCGGAAGAGGGATATGACCCAACCTTTGGTGCACGACCGGTGAAAAGGGCTATTCAGAAACTGCTGCTCAACGAACTGAGTAAGAAACTGCTCAGTGGACATATCAACAGGGAGAAGCCTATCATCGTTGACTGCTTCGGGGATAATCTGGTATTCCGCAACTAAATAAATCCACCTGCCATGGTGGTTACGGAAGGGAGTCCAGATACCCCGGACTCCCAGTTTTAGTACTTAGGACTCCCAGTTTTAGTACATAAAACTCTCCTCAGTAATCACCAAAGGCACGGTGAATGATGATTGTAGATAATGACAAAGAGCGATCGGGCATCTTACCCGACCGCTCTTTTATTGTTTAGACACGGTTATTCCGTGTGATGCTCATCCGTAATCAATCCTCAATCTTGGGCACCTCGATCTGAGAACCGTAACGATGATACTCATTAGAGATTGACTGTTCCTTGATGTAGTGAGCCAACTCGATACGACCGTTGCGTACGGGTGCTGCCTGCGCGATATACTTATCACAGAAGGCGGCAGCCTGGAATACCTCGTCGGGGATATTCTTGGAGATCGTCCTTACACGCTCAAACTGCTTCATCGAATTGCAGAAGGCCGTGATACCCTCAATCTTCACATCCTTCAGATCCTTCACCAGCGGATGGTCGGCATCGGCGGAGATGGTAAGCGGAGTACCCACCGTCTTGGCTGCCAACTGCACCATCTGAACCTGCTCAAGTGTCTCATCACCGAAGAGACGGAGTACCATATTCTTCAACGGCAGATAACGGAAGACATTCTGCTCACCACGGATCTTCGGCTGGATATTACGGGCATGCTTGAACTCCTTCTCATACCAGTCAGCATACGACTTCTTATAATCCGTCGTAGAACCAGCCTTGTCGGTGATGGTCATAAACTGCGCACAGTAGTTGGGGCCACCGGCCTTCAGACCAGGACCGAAGGCACTCAGTTTCATACCTCCGAACGGCTGACGGTTCACCACAGCACCCGTGATTCCACGGTTGATATAGAGGTTACCTGCCTGGATATGGTTCTTCCAATAGCGCTGCTCCTGCTCGTCGAGTGACTGCAGACCACTGGTCAGACCGTAATCGAGGCCGTTCACCAGTTCTACTGCCTGCTCCAAGGTGTCGTAAGGAGCCACCGCCAATAGCGGAGCGAACAACTCTGTTCGGAAGGTGAACGACTCCGGCTTCACATCTACCTTCACCGTTGGTTTCATGATATACTTCTTCTCATCTACAAACTCCGGTGCAATAAGCCATCGCTCACCCGGCTCCAACTTAAAGGCCTGCTCCAGTTTTTCATTCTTGTTCGTGATCATCGGACCAACGATATTACCGGCATTCCATACGCCGCCAACCTTCAGTGAGGAGGCGCAGTCGGTCAGTTTCTCGAAGAACTCCGGATTATCATATACGGAGCGCTCCACCAAGAGGAGTGAACAAGCAGAACATTTCTGTCCGGCATTACCGAAGGCTGAACGACAAGCATTCATAATGGCATGATCGCGGTCGCCCTTGGCAGAGAGGATCATCACATTCTTACCACCTGTCTCTGCCGACAATGGCTTACGTGGATTGGCATGAGCAATGCTCTGGGCAGTCTCTGTGCCACCAGTCAGGATAATATGTTTAACCACCGGTGAGGAAGTGAGCAACGGCGTAGCCTCACGGTTGGTGATCACCACCTGCAAAGCTTCCTTCGGCACACCAGCCTCCCAGAAGGCCTTGGCAAAGAGCCATGCCACAGGAGCGGCAACGGTAGCCGGTTTCAGGATACAGGTATTACCGGATGCCAAGGCTGCAACGACACCGCCACAAGGAATAGCGCATGGGAAGTTCCACGGTGAGAGCACCAGGACGGTTCCCTTTGCCTTCATCTCGATATCATCGAGGGCAGCAAACTTCTTCATCGTGGTTGTATAGAAGCGGCAGTAGTCGATACCCTCGGATACCTCAACGTCGGCCTCCTCTATCGTCTTACCCGTAATGGCACACATCGAGCCGTTCAGATCACCACGCATCTCGCCTAAGATATTGGCGGCCTTGTACATAATACGGTGACGCTCTTCGATAGTGGTGTTACGCCAACCGCCGGCATCTGCCTCAGCAATCTGCAGGATCTTCTCTGCCTGAGCCTTATCGGCGCGTGACATCTCACATACCAGCACATCTCCTTCCTGAGATCGGTCGAAGTATTTCACCTTATCGTCATTATAAACCAGTTCGTTACCGATCTGGGTAGGTAGCACATCACCCGGTTTCCAGTCACCCCAAGCCGACTTCTCACCAGTCATCTGTCCGTTGCTCTTCCACTTAGCGAAGATCTTCTCCACCCATTCCTGGTTGCAGAAACGATCGAAGTCGGTATCCGGCTCATTGATCATCTCATCCTGCGGTTCCTGTCCGACATACGGTTTGTTACGATCTTGCGTACGGGTAGGTGTATGGGTGATATTATCCTTCATGTTATACGCATCGATAAACTGCTGTTCCAGTTCCTTCCACTCCTTTGTATCGGGTTTCAAAGAGAAAGAGTGTGTCAGGAAGTTATCGGGAGCGGTATTCTCATCCATACGACGAACGAGGTAAGAGATAGCATTCAGGAAGTGCTCTTTCTTTACCACCGGGGTATAGAGGATCACGTGGTTACCCAACTTCTTCTGGGCACGCCATACGTGGTTAGCCATACCCTCGAGCATCTCGAAGCAGAAGCAGTCCTTCGGTGTGTGATACATCTCGGTGAGCAGGTAAGCGTAAGAGATGGTAAACAGGTTATGCGATGCCATACCGATATGCAGCACCTTGGCATTCTCGGGTTTCAAGCCGCGCTCGATGATATGCAGATAGTTGGCGTCCACCTCTGTCTTGTTCGAACGGACGGGGTTCGGCCATCCACGCAAGTCGCTCACAATATTCTCCATATCGAGGTTACATCCCTTCACGATACGCATCTTGATGGGTGAACCGCCCTCGGCAACACGCTTGTGGGCAAACTCCAGCAGTTCACTTTGGAAATCCCACGCATCGGGCAGATAAGCCTGCACCACGATACCTGCCTCATAGTTCTTGAACTGTGGCAATGAGAGCACCTCCTTGAAGAGCTTCATCGTCAGATGTGCATCCTTATACTCCTCCATATCGAGGTTAATAAACTTCGGACGGGTAACACCCTCTGGGGTGGTGTAAGGATTATCGATAGCTGCCTGATACAACTCCGACATACGGCGGATCAACTCGGGGAAGCACTCCTTATAGTTCAGTGCGTGTGTCTGGGCATAGATACCCGAGATCTTCACAGAGATATAGTTGATATCCGGCTCTTTCAATGCCTCAAGGTAAGAATAGTAACGCTTGTCGGCCTCACCATTGCCGAGCACCACCTCACCTAAGAGGTTCACGTTCTGACCGATATCCTCCTTGAAACGGGTAGCCAGGTGGTTGGTAAGGTTAGGACGTGCCGCATTGATGATCACACGACTGGTATCTCTTCTCAGGCGCCACTTAATAATAGGTACTGCCACCCAGTTGAACAAAGGCAGATAAGCAAACTTCTGGTACATCCAGAACAAGGCATGGTCCGTCTTATTCAAGAAATGTGGAATACCATACTGATCAATCAGGTCTTTCACACGTCTGGCCAGTTTCTGGGTGTCACGCACCTGACTGGTCTCATCGAGCATACGGACAATGAATTTCTTGTCACTTGGCGTGGTCACCATCGTGCCATACATATGCTGCTCTTCCTTCTCCGTTTTTGTCAGTCCGGAGTAACTCTCATCATACAACTTTCTCATCCAAGAGAACACCTCTTGAATGGTAGGCATATTTTGCTGTTCCATAAATTGTAGTTTAAAGGTATTTTATATTGATAACTCACTAAAACCCTATATATAATAAGGTGAAATCATATAAAATACGGCGGACTGAACTTCACGTCTCTGTAACGATGCAGAGCGGTCAACACTTGCTTTGAATACATGTCATACATAGGCGTGAGGTTAAAGATTAAAGGTTAAACAGACATGTTACTTATATCTTATTGCGCAAATTTATAAAAAAAATCGAAATCGCAAAAGGATTTGGCAAAAAATTATTCAAAAAATTCACTCTACTCTCCTTGTTCCATTGCATTCAGGATAACCGCTGCAGCTCCAGAACTCCTTACCGGAATGGACTCCTTTCTTTGCCACACGTTTAATCATTGGTTTCCCGCAACGAGGACATACAGGCGCATTATGCTCTGTACTCTGTTGTGCTCGATATGCTAATCGTTCGGCTGTGAGCCCTTCTGTGAATCCCCCGTTCATCTTAAAAGTGTTCAACTGATGCTCTATCTGACGCCTTATCATCAAAATCAGACGATCGCATAGTATCAGCAAACAGTTTGCAGCAGTTAGTGAATTGTTTCCTACAAGCCATTGATCGAACTTATGCTTTTGTGTGAGAATATGGATACTGCTTTTATGCAGTACATCATCTTTATAATCAGGACGATCAAGTTGTATACGACAAACGGCCTGATATTCCTGGGAATGAATAGACCAAGGAATTCTTTCATGCCTTAGCAGCCAATTCTGATAATCATTTGCCAATTCTGCCAAGGTTGCACGCGCTACATCAGTTAGTTTCATTTCCGTTTCCAATGAGGTGGAATGGCGCGAACTGCCTTCAGCAATATTTGCAGGGGCAGAACGTGCTGCCATCGTCATCTGATCGAATTGTCGTCCGCAGGGATCATTGGTACGATTCAGATAACGGATACAGAAATCCTGTGTAGCTAACTGTATGACATTGGCAAGCACCCATGTGTCAAGCCAATAATAACTAAATCTTGATATTTCCATAGCATTCTTGTTTTTTTTATTTCGTGATATCGAGATATCGAAGCATCGAGATCTGATCACACTTTTTCGTCAATCTTCAAAAACTACTGCAAAAGTAGGAAATAATCGTAAACTATCATTGGCCATGAACAGTTTCTTTGCTAATAAAGATAAAGTTTTTTTGGAAAAGAAAATCCCTTTGAATCAGATCGATTCAAAGGGACCTTATAATTTAAATAATGTATGTGATATATACGATTATCGTTTGCGCTCTGCGTTCTTAAGTTGTTTTACCTCCACATTCTCCATGGAGAACGACTCCAAGCCCGTTGATGTGTAGCCGCACTGCTCTGACTGCACACGCCAATTCTTCAGTCGGAAATTCTTCAGGTCTTGAAGTATGAAGGTATTCTGACACTTCGCGTCCACATTCTCTATCACGACATTCTCTACCGGATGCTCAGGAGTACCTGTTACCTTCAGCAAGGTGCCACAACTCTCTACAATAAAATCCTTAAAGAACATATTCTTATAACATGGTGATTCTGCCGGTATGGGTTCATTCTTCGGATATCTGTCACCTAACTCACCCATCCATTGTCTGTTACCCAACATATTCCATAGAAAGGCTGTCTTACAGTTGATCAGACGAATACGATCAAAATAGATATTCTCAGCCCCACCGCCACGGGTACGACGGGTCTTTATATAAGAGCCATTAGAGCATTCTTCAAAGACACAGTCGTGCGTATACACATTACGTACACCACCGGCTACCTCTGTGCCTATCGCCACGCCACCGGCACTGTGGGTGGCATAACAATGGCGGATCACTACATTCTCTGTAGGGATGTTCACACGCAGTCCGTCTTTTCCACGACCAGACTTTATCGTGTAAGCATCATCAGTAGTATTCACCCAACAGTATTCTATCAGTACGTTTTTCGTAGATGACATATCCATGGCATCGCCACGTGGCGTATGGAAACTATCAATGGTCAAGCCACGGATGATCACGTTCTCACAGTACTCGGGTACAATATTCCAGAAGATGGTGCCTGTCATGGTGATGCCCTCAACGAGAATATTCTTGCAATGAATGAAGCCCACGAAAGTAGGACGGTAGAATTTCGTGCCTTTCTTTCCATCATAGATACGATCTTTCAAGGGCACTTTCCACATCTCCCTATCCAAGAAACTACCATTCTTCTCCAAGGTATCTATCTCACAACCACGTCCGGGACCTTTCAGGGTACCCTCACCTGTTATCGCGATATTCTCAGCATCTTTCGCATAGATCATCGAACCTAACGAATACAGCTCCACGCCTTCATTTCGAGTAAAGACCACGGGCAGGTAATCCTTCACCTGTCCACTGAAACTCAGCACGGCATTCTTCTCCAGTCGAAGGTTGACATTGCTCTTCAGGATGATACGTCCGGTCTTCCACTCACCTTGCGGGATAATGACCGTTCCTCCACCTTGCTTATTAACCTGGTCTATCGCCTTCTGTATGGCCTTGGTTGACATCCCCTTCTGTTTGGCACCTGTCTTTACGATGCTCACCTCCCTGTTGGGGAAGACTGGTTTCTTCAACTGTGGCATAGCAAACGGTGCCTTGATAGGAGCAATCTCTTTGGGCATCACCGATGGACCCACCTCATGCTTCTGCGGAACTTTTACCTTCACCATCTCTTGCGCTGATGCCTGCATTCCTGTCAGGAAGAGCAAAGTACCTAAAAACCATTGAATCTTTTTCATTGTCAAAATATTTTTATTTATGACGTAAGAAGTTTTGATTCGTAACTATCTCATTTCACGATGACGCCACCCAGAGGTTGCAGGGTTACCTTGAGATGTCCTCGTTTATCAAGTTTTACCTCTTTTTTCTCAGACGAAGGAACGATCTCACTCTTTCCTTTGGGCTTGTCAAAATACAACTGATGAACAGACTGTGGCGTGAAGATATTGGAAAGATTCAAATCTACGGTCATGGGATGGTCAGTGCCGTTCAATCCGGCTACATACCAGTCGTTGCCATGCTTACGCGCCATGATAATATACTTGCCAGGATAACCATCCAAGAAACGGGTCTCCTCCCAGGTCGTGGGCAACTGACGCAAGAACTCCAGTTCGAAGGCAGGCAGTTCTTCAAGGTTGTTCGGTTGCATGGCCACACAGTTGACACTACTCTGATTAGTGATTCCCGATGCCATCTCAAAGACATCCGATGTCTTACGGGGATGGCGTTTCTTATTGTCTTTCGACATATAACGGTTCATGATCACTCCACCCCAATCCATACTGGCTACTGAATTACGGATGAATGGATGCAGTGTCAGTTGGAACCCTTCACGGTCAGCATGATACGAACTGAAATAAACATTCTCTGAAGCCAACACCGCCTCACTCGCTACAAAGTTTGGATACATCTGTTCCCACCCACGAGGCAGGGTACATCCATGGAAGATCACCTGCAGTCCGTAACGGTTGGCATCGCTAAGGATATCCTCATACAGTCGCATGGTTTCTTGTTTGTCACCTCCGAAAAAGTCAACCTTGATACCTTTCACCCCGATCTCTTGCAACCAACGCATCTCCTTTTCACGAGCTACGGCTGTATTCATACAGTCACGCGGTGTTTGTGGAGCGTCATTGGCAATACCATTGGAGTTATACCATAACAGCAGACTCACACCTTTACTCTGAGCGTACTTAGACAAATCCACCATCCGGTCACGACCTATCTGTACATCCCAGCAACCATCCACCAGACAGTATTCATAACCCATCGAGGCAGCCAAGTCAATGAACTTCACCTGATCATCGTAGTTCACGGAGTTATCCTGCCAGATCAACCAACTCCAGGTATAGCGTCCTGGTTTATAATCTGTAGATGGTTCATAAAGCGGGTCAACTAAGTCGTAGGCAATGGTTGACTCCACAATAGGTTTCAGACTTTCACCGATAGTTATCGTACGCCAAGGGGTAGCACCCGGCAGTGAGATAGCTGCATAGGGAGAACCGAAGCCACCATTTTCACCGGCATCGGGAAAGGCAATGCGATAGCCTTTGTCTGGGGAATAGTCTGACAGATGACTGCCACAATAGTTGCTCCCTACACCTGTCTCGCTGACCAATGCCCAACAGTCGCCCACATGAAACAAACAGGGGAAAGTATAACCCTTGCCATATTTTGAGACACTGTTGATGGGGGCATCAGGAAGATACTCCTCCTCATAACTGGGTTTGGAGTTTTCCCAGCCGGTATCCGGTCCTATCTGAGGACAGAGGAATGTTGTGGTATTGTCAGGAAAACGGAAGGCACTGGCCTCACCGGTAATCACCATCCGCTTGAATGTTCCTGTTCCTGAGAATGCCTCACGCCACCTCGATACTTTCTGTTTAGGAATCAGATATCGGTAGGCAACGTCATTGTCAGATACCTGAAAGACCACCTGCATGCGCATAGAGTCGGCATTCTGACAAGTAAGCGTCATACTATTGGCATGGTAATCGATGACCGATTGCTTGGTTCTCAACATCTTACCCTTCTTCTCAACAGTAGCCATCTTCACATCAACAACCTCCAGGAGTCGGGTGAAGTCTGTCAGATTCGTATGCAGTCCGAGGGCTGATGGTTTGACAATCTGTTTATCGTTCAACAGCACTTCGTATTTCAACTTACCCCCCTCACATTTCACGATGGTCTTGAGTTGTCCGTTTGGTGACAAAACAATATTGTCCTTTGCCATCATCATAGTGGCAAAGGACAATAACAAGATGATCAAAATATTTCGCATCTTATTTCTTTTCAATATCCTTAAAATATTTATAAGTACCTACCTTCAGTTCGTCGGTAGCAGCCTCATCACATACGATGATACCATGACGGTGTGTCTGCAGTGCACTAATTGTCCAGTAATGCGTTACCGGTCCTTCTACGGCAGCCTGCAAGGCACGTGCCTTATGATGGCCATTTACCAGGATCATCACCTCTTTGGCATCCATCACAGTGCCCACACCTACGGTAAGGGCCGACTTTGGCACCTTATTGACATCATTGTCGAAGAAACGACAGTTGGCAATGATCGTGTCGGTAGTAAGCGTCTTCTGACGAGTACGACTGCTCAGACTTGAACAAGGCTCATTGAAAGCGATATGTCCGTCTGGTCCGATACCACCGATAAACAGATCGATACCACCGGCATCGAGAATCATCTGCTCATAGTGCTCACACTCTTTCTCAAGATCAGCAGCATTACCATTCAGGATATGCACATTCTCTTTCTTGATGTCGATATGATCAAATAGGTTACGAGCCATGAAAGAGTGATAACTCTCAGGATGTTCCTCGGGCAATCCCACATACTCGTCCATATTGAAGGTGATCACATTCTTGAAAGAAACACGTTCTTCCTTACAAGCTTTTACTAAGCAGGCATACATTCCTTCGGGTGAAGAACCTGTAGGCAAACCTAAAACAAATGGTTTCTCGGGGGTAGGCTTCGCATCGTTGATACGTTTGATAACATGCTCAGCAGCCCACTCAGACATCATCTGATAGTCTTTCTCAATAATTAATCTCATATTAGTTTATATTATTAGTTTATTTCTTCGAAAAAAAGTTTTTATCCTTATTGTATCAAAAACATGTGCAAAGATATAATATTTATCGGAATTTACAAATAATACAATAAAAAAGTAACAGAATGCAACATTTATTTCATCACCTTTGATGATAGTCACTCACTTGTACACTTACATCCATTCCCCTGGCATCTTCCTTTTTCCATGAGATATCCACCCACTTCTCATCTCCTGGCATGAGATGGAAATAGTTATCCGAATAATGCACAGGAAGGATCTGTTCACCGTCTTCACCAACAAGATTCAGTCGAATCATCAGCGCGGGGACCTTTCCCGTATTCTTTAAGGCAACTCTCATCGAGGTATTACCTCTGGATTGTATTGTCTGTTTGATGGTTGTCTTTGGCAGATTATTCAGTGACTGATAGTTATTTTCCTCTTTTCCAAATACATAGATATTATTGTATAAAGATTTGGAATGCTGGTCAGTGAGTGATAGTCTTAAGAATCCCACATCTGTTGTTAACCTTTCCTTAGGCAGTAACATCAAGTTAGTGGTAGAGTCAGCCATCGGACAAACTTTCATCGTTTGTTTCCATACGGGTTTTCCATACATATCCAATATCTCAGCCGTAGCCGTCATTGTCTTACAGTTATCCACATAGAGGTTGACAAGCTGAATACTGTCTGTTGCCGCATTCCATTGCATATGGAGGGGCTCGCAGGCTTTCTTACAAGCGAAGTATGCGGCTGTCGGTTCAAAGTAGTAATCATACGTTTGCCATGTCATACTCGGGAATGCCGGATGACTCATCCATATCAGCAAACCACTACGTGTCTGGTGGTTTGACTCATACATTGCTCTGTATCCGTTATAGTTGATCCACTGGGCTTTAGCCGTGAAGTCAGTGGCATCAGATGATGTGCCAAATGCCTGCTCTGTCAGGAGATTAAAAGTGGATCCCTTTTGAGCACCCTGCATAGTAAAGTCATGCTGTCCCCAGAAATTATTCTGCGGCCACAGATGTTCCTTTCGTAAGGTTCTCGACAGTCCCTCGAATGTCATGATATTAGGCATACCCCTTTCAGTATGCAGTTTTGGAGTCGCCTTTTTGAAATACTCTTTAGCTGTGAGCGCAGAATACGGTCCGTGTCCACTCACACCATCTTCGGCAGAACTGGGGATATACAGCATCCCCGGATGTTGCTGAGCGACAAGATCTTTCAGTTGTTCGTTGAGCATCGCTGGTGGATAACCCTCGTTTCGTCCGCAATAAAGAGCGATGCAAGGATGTTGCCGGATGCGATAGACATAATCCTTCGCATTGCGAACGAACATCTCTTCATCTTTGGGATCCGGACCATCAGCAGGGTTAGCCAACCAAAAGTCCTGCCATACCATGATACCATAACGGTCGCAGGCATCATAGAATTCCTCATCACCGGTCTGTCCCACCCAATTCCTGATCATTGTGAAATTCATATCACGATGATAACCCACAGCAATATCATATTCACGCGTCCGATAATTCAGGTGATTCTCACTGAATCCCCAGTTACCTCCTAAGGGGATAAACCGTTTTCCGTTGACAAAGATTTTCAGTGCGGTATCTTTATCCTGATAACGTACATCACGGATACCGGTATAAAAACGGATAGCATCTGTCTGTTCTCCATCAACCATAAAGCTACACCCTGCCTCATAACGGTATGGAGCACCATAGCCATTAGGCCACCACAGTCGCAGACGACGATCTTTCAACTGGGGATAATCATTGGGAGAGAAGACTACTTCTCGTTTCTCACCGGGTGCCAAACGTACATTCTTTTCACAACGAATACTACCCACCCACATGCGCAGGGTTCCTTCAATGGCGGTTTGTTCATGGTTAGTCACAAATACTCGAGGGGTGAGAGTAGCTAAGGTATCTGGGAGATTGAGGGTGGATGATACCAGTGGGTCACTCACCTCAACGCTTCCTTTAGCCGTGAGGTACACATCATTCCATATGCCCATGTCCCTACCACGAAGTGTTGAGATCCAATCCCACCCTACTGTGGCATGGAAAGTAGGATTGTCGGCACCCAACGTACCACCGTTGAAGTCGGTATTCACCTCGTTTTTCTCTTTCACCGCCGCATAGTTATCATTACAGATGACTTCAACGGCGAGGATATTCTCACCCGGCAAAAGATAATCGGTGATATCAGTCTTACCCCGCATGAAGGCACCCTCGATACGGTCTATTTTCTTACCGTTCAGATAGATATTAGCTTTCCAGTTAATGCCATCGAAGTTGAGTATCACATGTTTCTTACTGAACTCCTCAGGGACTGTAAAAGTACGTCTATACCAGAAATTACTTCTGAAATAAGACTCCGACTGTAAGAACAGGTTATTGTCATAGTTGGGATTGGGTAATGCTCCGTTGTTGACATACGAGGTGACAACCGTGGCAGGCACGGTGGCAATGAGCCACTGTGAATCATCATAACCAGCTGATGACAGTTGTTCTCCCGTGATGCCCGTCACCTGTGATGCCCGACATAGTTTCCACGCACCACCATTCAAAAGGAGCTTTCCCGAGGATGCTTTTGGAGCCTCACAAGGAATCGTCTTCGTGCCGCCACGACCCATCACGACAAGTTCACTCAGGGCGTAATGAGTATTTGAAGGATCGTCGAACAAAAGTCTTACATAACGCGCATGTTCTCGACATCTGTACACCGAGTCACCACCAATCTTGGTTATCGTGCGCCATTGTTCAGCATCATCAGACACTTGAATAGATCCTGCGCGGGGCTTACTGACCCAATACGGTATAATCTCATGGATATCAGAAGGATTGCCTAAATCCACATATACCCATTGCTGAGGGGTATTGTCACTCATCCACATACTACTGAAATGATTCGACGGCAGTAAGGATACCTCCTTACCATTCAGGAAGAACTTCACTTCAAACACCGTCCAGTAAGCTGCTCCCGCCATCTGCATTTCCAAAGAGAGATTAGAGACGGTCCACGGTTCATTCATATCAACTGTCATCTCTATATTCTGAAACGGCAGTGTAGCCTCGCCAGTCTGTTTATTAGGATCAGAGTGCACCAACCATTGTGCGCGCTTCCCAGGCAAATCATCACCTGCAGACAGATTCCTGATTTTACCTGTCTTTATATCTCTCAGGAAGATCTTGTGCCCTTTCGTAGCTTCTTTTTCCTGGTATGCCACCTGCATGCGGACGGCTACCTGATCGAAAGTGATGCCGTAACCGTGCATGATATACGAAAGGTACGTCTGACCTCCCGACAAAATATTTCTGGAATACTCTCCCCCATCGATACTCCATTCTCTCTCGCGCTTCGGTAAGTTTCCTTGAGGAGTCAGCACTTCTAAGAAGACAGGAGTGCGGTCAATGATACCATCAGTCAGTAATTGTGCGGTCAGGTTATAATCATAGCTCGACGACTGGTACATAGCCCTGTTTAAGGCGATGTTACGATAGGTGTTGTCGCTGACTAACTGTGGTATATAACCCTCTTGCGGTCTTCCGGGATAGATACCGATAACACGTGTATACGCCGTTTGTCCGAAAGTTTGCACAGATATTAACGACAGCAGCAACAGCCCTGTGATTTTATGGATAGAGTAACGCTTCATCATAGTGATTCTTTTTGTTTACACATAACGAGAAAAACCACGTTTTAGTATACAAAAAGAGCCCTGACTCGCGTCAAGGCTTCTCTTTACAGTGTTTTAGCAGTTAGTATCAATAGTATTATTTGAAAATCCTCTAACTGCATGCAAAATTAGTCGATTTGATTGATTTATATCAATTACTTTCCTTTTTTTCTTCAAAATTTTACGTAATCGTTTACGAAAACGTTTCGTTTACTTTTGATTTTCATTCCCTATTCCATTGATATACTTTTCTCATCCCATGAACATCCGTGGAAAATCCCATACGGATGTTACGTTTCATGCGAATCCATTCAGGATAATACGTAAAAGAATACCTTAAAAAACATAAATTGGTTTGTTTTTTTCCGTAAATACATTATCTTTGCATGATTATAACATTATCATTATCCATAATAATTGGAGATTATAGATAAAACCATTTGAATGAAAGAATTCGTAATATCTGAAGTAAAAGCAGAAACCGCCATATTAGTAGGTCTGATCACCCAACAGCAGGATGAGGCCAAGACAAAGGAATATCTGGATGAGTTGGAGTTCCTGGCAGACACTGCCGGCGTCATTACTGTCAAGCGTTTCACCCAGAAGGTAAACGGTCCGAACCAGACGACATACGTGGGGAAAGGTAAGTTGGAAGAGATCAAAAGCTATATCAAGACCGAAGAGGATAACGAGCGCGAGGTGGGTATGGTGATCTTTGATGATGAACTGTCGGCCAAGCAGATTCGGAATATCGAGAAAGAACTGCAGGTGAAGATCCTCGACCGTACATCCCTGATCCTCGATATCTTCGCCATGCGCGCACAGACCGCCAATGCCAAGACGCAGGTGGAACTGGCGCAATACCGTTATATGCTTCCACGACTGCAACGTTTGTGGACACACTTGGAGCGACAGGGAGGTGGCTCCGGCAGTGGTGGAGGAAAAGGATCTGTAGGATTGCGCGGACCTGGAGAGACACAGTTGGAGATGGACCGCCGTATTATCTTGCAGCGCATCACCCTGCTGAAACAGCGTTTGGTAGAGATCGACAAGCAAAAGACCACCCAGCGTAAGAGTCGTGGCCGCCTGATTCGTGTGGCGCTCGTGGGATATACCAATGTAGGTAAGTCAACAATCATGAACATGCTGGCAAAGAGTGAGGTGTTTGCAGAGAATAAGTTGTTTGCCACGCTCGACACCACCGTCAGGAAGGTCGTGATCGAAAACCTTCCTTTCCTCCTGGCCGACACGGTAGGGTTTATCCGGAAGTTGCCCACCGACCTGGTTGACTCGTTCAAATCGACACTCGATGAGGTAAGAGAGGCCGACCTGCTGGTTCATGTGGTGGACATCTCACATCCCGACTTCGAGGAGCAGATACAGGTGGTGAACAACACCCTGAAAGACCTGGGCGCTGCCGACAAACCCATGATGATAATCTTCAACAAGATCGATGCCTATCAGTGGGTGGAGAAAGAAGCCGACGACCTGACGCCGATGACGAAGGAGAATATCTCTCTGGAAGAACTGCAGAAGACATGGATGGCTAAGTTGAACGACGAATGTCTGTTTATCTCGGCCAAGCAAAAGGAGAATATCGACGCGTTCCGGGATACGCTGTATAAGAAAGTGAAGGAACTGCACGTTCAGAAATACCCTTATAATGATTTCCTGTATCAGATAGATGAGGAGATGGAGTAAGAAAAATCAAAATAGAGAACAGATATATGGACAACTACAGATTATTAACAAGCGAGGAGATTGAGGTGCTGGAGCACAACGGTTGTTGGGCAGAAGACTGGACAGCCATTGAGGTGACGGACGGATTCCGTGCCACAGCCCTTCGTAATGTCTCTTTCTACGGGAACATCCGCATGGGTGCTTTCGAGAAACGTATGGAAATCAGCAAGGGATTCGTCAAGTCATGCGGCATTCGCAACGCGACGTTGCGTAACGTGTCGATCGGCGACAACTGTCTGATTGAGAATGTAGGAGGCTACATCAACGACTATACCATCGGTGATGACTGCCTGATCTCTAATATCAGCATCATGGAGACCACCGAGGGAGCAACCTATGGTGAAGGTAACCTGATATCTGTATTGAATGAGGCTGGCGACGGTAACGCCATCATCTTCGGCAACCTGAACAGTCAGTTTGCGGCGTTCATGGTGAAACATTTCACCGACAAATATATCAAAGACGAGATACGGCGACTCATCAACGAGGATATCCAGAGGAATATGCCCGAGCGAGGCATCATCGGCAATAACGTAAAGATCATCGGCACCAAGGAGATCACCAATACCGTGATCAACGACAACTGCGAGATCAACGGTGCCTCACGGCTGAGCGACTGCTCCATCCTGAACGGCCCCAACGACTCTGTATATATCGGCACAGGCGTTATCTGCGAGAACTCCATTATCTGTAATGGCTCTACGATCACTAACAGTGTAAAGATGCAAGACTGCTTCGTGGGTGAGGCTTGTCATATCTCCAACGGCTTCACAGCCTCACAGAGTGTCTTCTTCGCCAATAGTTATATGTCGAACGGTGAGGCATGCGCAGCATTCTGCGGACCGTTCTCTGCCAGTCATCATAAGAGTAGTCTGCTCATCGGAGCACAGTTCTCTTTCTACAATGCCGGCAGCGCCACCAACTTCTCCAACCATGCCTACAAGATGGGACCCATCCACTATGG
The DNA here is from genome assembly GCA_902797505.1 of uncultured Prevotellaceae bacterium. Taxonomy (GTDB): domain Bacteria; phylum Bacteroidota; class Bacteroidia; order Bacteroidales; family Bacteroidaceae; genus Prevotella. The sequence goes on from CADBSW010000030.1 coordinate 36,680, forward strand.
CACCTTGGAGAGAGGCACCAAGACAGCCAGCGGATCTTATGTATTGATGCCCGCCAAGATCGGCGCCTTCTCCGTCTGTATGGGTAAACTGATGCATCACCCCGATACACGCGACGTGCCCTTCTCTTACCTTATCTCTTATAATGATGATATGTATCTGGTGCCTGGAAGAAATATCACTACTGTAGGACTATACCGTGACATCAAAAAATGGCCGAAACGTGATCGCAGGGTACCAGGTAGTCAGAAGAGCATTGTGAATTTCGACTGGCTATCTCCCTTCACCGTGGGTGAGATCCTCCGTGGAAAGAAGATCCTTGAGCGTCTGCGTGAGGCTTCGGGTGAACTGCAGTCACAATATAACTACCACGACTACGTGATCAACGCATCCTCCCTGCGCAAGGGAATCAAATACTACGATATCGCCCTGCGTCTGTATATGGGTGCCGTACTCAAAAGAGCGAAGAAACATGGCTACTTCGGAGTGCCCACCACAGAGATCGGTCGTGGCAACTGGATTGATCTGTCTGGTTTGCTCCTTCCCGAGAGTGAGGAGACCCGCCTGATTCATGACATCAAGAATGGCACACTGGAGACGATACAGGCTGTGATCGACCGCTTTGAGGAGATCAACAGTCATTACCGTGAGTATCAATGGGCATGGACCTACCAGATGATACTGGATTATTACGGACTGACAGAGATCACCGAAGAGGATGCCGAACATATCCGTGAAGAATACGTCAAAGCCCGTCGTATCTGGATTGGAGAAATCCGTAAGGATGCTGAGAAAGAATACGAGATGGGCGATGTGGAGGATACGGTATTCGAGAACTTCATCGATCAGTTAGACAAAGAGATTGATTTTGAGAATTAACCTTAAAACAAGAAATATGAAAACAAAGACGTTTTTATTGATGCTTCTGGCAATGATCTGTCTGCATGCCGGAGCAAAAGACTACAAGTATGAGACGGTGAAAGGGGATCTGTTGAATACCCGCATCTACACCCTCGATAACGGACTGAAGGTTTTTCTCTCGGTCAACAAGGAACAGCCACGTATCCAGACATTCATCGCCGTAAAGACAGGTAGTAAGAACGACCCGGCAGAGACCACCGGACTGGCACACTACCTGGAGCACCTGATGTTTAAGGGTACAAAACAGTTTGGCACAAACAACCCTGCAGCAGAACAACCGCTGCTCGACGAGATAGAGAAGAAATACGAGGAGTATCGTTTCATCACCGACCCAGCCCTTCGTAAACAGAAATACCACGAGATCGACAGCATCTCACAACTGGCAGCCCGCTATTTCATTCCGAATGAATACGACAAACTGATGGCGGCCATCGGAGCAGAAGGTACCAATGCCTACACCAGCAACGACGTGACCTGCTATACAGAGGACATCCCCAGCAACGAGATAGAGAACTGGGCAAAGATCCAGTCTGACCGTTTCCAGAACATGGTGATCCGCGGATTCCATACTGAGTTGGAGGCTGTGTATGAGGAGTATAATATCGGACTGAGCAATGATCAGCGCAAACTGTTCACCGCCCTTTGCGCCATGCTATACCCTACCCATCCCTATGGCACACAGACCACCATCGGTACACAGGAGCACCTGAAGAATCCTTCTATCACGAACATCAAGAAGTACTATAATAAATGGTATGTGCCCAACAACTGTGCGGTATGTATGAGCGGTGACTTTGATCCTGACCAGACGATCGCTATCATCGACAAGTACTTCTCTTCCTGGAAGCCGGGTAACGACATCAAGCAACCGGTATTCCCAGCCATGAAACCCATCACTTCACCAAGAGACACCACTGTCATCGGACAGGAGGCAGAGACACTATGGATGGGATGGCGCTTCGACAAGGCAGCATCCCTGCAGACAGATACCCTCGACCTGATTGGTGAAATACTGAATAACGGAAGTGCAGGTCTGATGGATATCGATCTGAATCAGAGTATGAAACTGCTCGGATCGTTCGCAGGAAGTGAAAGCTTAGCCGATCATGGCGGCTTTATCATGGCAGGAACCCCGAAAGAAGGACAGTCACTTGATGAGGTACGTCAACTGCTGTTAGGCGAACTGGATAAGTTGAAGAGCGGTAACTTCTCAGATGATCTGCTACCAGCCATCGTCAACAATATGAAACTGCAGTATTACCGTTCGATGGAGAGCAACGAGAAACGCGCTAACCAGTTTGTGGATGCTTTCATCAATAATATCCCTTGGGAGCAGGCTGTAGGTAAGATCGATCGTATCTCAAAGATCACGAAAGACGAGGTAGTGGCATTTGCCAACAAGCACTTCGGCAATAACTACGTGGCTATCTACAAGCGACAGGGTGTTGACCCCAACCAGAAGAAGATCGACAAACCGGCTATCACTCCGATACCTACCAACCGCGACCAGATGAGTCAGTTTGTTAAGGATATCCAACAGTCGGAGGTTGCCCCGATACAGCCGCGCTTCGTTGACTTCAACAAAGACATGGTCATCTCAAAGACCAAGAAGAAACTGCCCATGCTCTACAAGCAGAATACGGAGAATGGACTCTTTACCCTAGCCTTCCATTATGAATTCGGTACACAGGCAGACAACCGTTATGATATCGCTGCCGACTATATCGACTACTTAGGCACCGACAAACTGTCGGCCACACAGATTAAGGAGGAGTTCTATAAGTTGGCATGCAACTACAATATCGGTGTGGGTGCCCGCAGCATCAACATCACCCTCAACGGACTGGATGAGAACATGCCAGCAGCACTGAAACTGTTGGAGAACTTCCTAAAGAATGCTAAGGTGGATAAGAATGCTTATCAGCAATATGTGGAGTTACTGCTGAAATCACGCGCCAACGGCAAGAACAGTCAGCGCAGCAACTTCTCTGCCCTGCAGGCATACGGTATCTACGGACCATACAACAGTCAGCGTAATATCATGAGTGAACAACAACTGAAGGAGACCGATCCACAGACATTGCTGGATCTGCTGAAGAATATCTCCAACTACAAGCACACCGTGATGTATTACGGACCACAGAGCGAGGCTGCTCTGTCGAAGTTGATCACCGCCAACCACAAGACCATCAAGAAACTTGCTGATGTACCTGTCAACAAAGAGTATCAGGAGCAAAAGGCAACCACCAATGAGATTATGATCGCGCCTTATGATGCGAAGAATATCTACATGGTGATGTATCACAATGAGAACCGCACATGGAATCCTGAAGAGACAGCCGTCAAGACACTCTTCAACGAATATTTCGGAGGTGGCATGAACGGCATCGTCTTCCAGGAACTGCGCGAGGCACGCGGTTTGGCATACAGCGCTTCTGCCAACTACCGTGAGACGACCGTCAAAGGACATCCTGAATTCTATTATACTTATATCATAACGCAGAACGATAAGATGACCGACTGCGTGAAGGAGTTCCACCAGATACTCAATGAGATGCCTGCCAGTGAGAGTGCCTTCCGCATTGCCAAGGATGCCACCATCAAACGACTGGCCAGTCAGCGCACCACCAAGTTCGCTGTGCTCAACGCCTATGTGAATGCTAAGTTGATGGGACTCGATTACGATATCAACAAGAAGATCTATGAGATCATGCCAAGTCTGCAACTGAAAGATATCGTCAACTTCGAGAAGAACCTGATGGCTAACAAGCAATACCGCTACCTGATCTTAGGCGACGAGAAGAACCTCGACATGAAGGCCCTGGAGAAGATCGGTCCGATCAAGCGTGTATCAACAGAAGAGATTTTCGGATATTAATTAATTTATTTATCAAACTATAAAAAAAACATTATGGCGACACCAGATTTTAAGTACGCACCCATGTTCCAACTGGGTAAAGACACCACTGAATACCGTTTGCTCAGCAAGGAAGGTATCAGCGTGGGAGAATTTGAGGGAAAGAAAATGCTGAAGGTAAGTAAGGAAGCCCTTACCCTGCTGGCACAACAGGCTTTCCACGACTGTGAGTTTATGCTGCGCCGTGCACACAACGAGCAGGTGGCAAAGATCCTGAGCGATCCCGAATCATCAGAAAACGATAAATACGTGGCTCTGCAGTTCTTGCGCAACGCTGAGTCATCTGTGAAAGGCATCCTGCCTTTCTGTCAGGATACCGGCACCGCCATTATCCATGGTGAGAAAGGACAGCAGGTATGGACGGGCTTCGAGGATGAGGAAGCGCTGTCACTGGGTGTTTACAACACCTATACACAGGATAACCTGCGCTACTCTCAGAATGCACCGCTGAATATGTATGATGAGATCAACACCCGTTGTAACCTGCCTGCACAGATAGACATCGAGGCTGTGGAAGGTGCTGAATATCGTTTCGTGATGGTAGCCAAGGGTGGCGGTTCTGCCAATAAGACATACTTCTACCCCATGACCAAGGCAACCATCCAGAATGAGGGAACACTCCTACCCTTCCTTGTAGAGAAGATGAAGACTCTCGGAACTGCAGCATGTCCTCCTTACCATATCGCCTTCGTGATCGGTGGTACATCAGCAGAGAAGAACCTGCTCACCGTGAAGCTCGCTTCCATCAAGTACTACGACAACCTGCCTACCACAGGCGACGAGACCGGTCGTGCCTTCCGTGATATCGATCTTGAGCAGAAACTGTTGCTCGAGGCACATAAGATCGGACTGGGTGCACAGTTTGGTGGTAAGTATCTGGCTCATGATATCCGCGTGATCCGTCTGCCACGCCATGGCGCTTCCTGCCCCATCGGTATGGGTGTGAGCTGTTCTGCCGACCGTAACATCAAGGCAAAGATCAACGAAGATGGCATCTGGTTGGAGAAGATGGATGATAACCCCACAGAGTTGATACCTGAGGAGTATCGCCGTCCGGGTGAAGGTGGCAAGGGTATAGAGATCGATCTCGACAAGGGTATCGACGCTGTTCGCGCAGAACTGACGAAATATCCGGTTTCTACCCGTGTAAACCTCAAGGGAACGATCATCGTGGCACGCGACATCGCACACGCTAAGCTGAAGGCTCGTCTGGATGCCGGTGAGGAGATGCCAGCCTACTTTAAGGATCATCCTGTATTGTATGCCGGACCAGCCAAGACACCAGAGGGATATCCTTGTGGATCAATGGGCCCGACAACAGCCAACCGTATGGATCCTTATGTGGATGAGTTCCAGTCACATGGTGCATCCTTAGTGATGATTGCCAAGGGTAACCGCGGACAGGTTGTTACCGATGCTTGTAAGAAGCATGGCGGATTCTACCTGGGTACTATCGGTGGTGTGGCTGCCGTTCTCTCACAGAGCAGCATCAAGAGCATCGAGTGCGTGGAGTATCCCGAACTTGGCATGGAGGCAATCTGGAAGATTACCGTAGAAGACTTCCCCGCCTTCATCCTCGTTGATGATAAGGGTAACGACTTCTTCAAGCAGTTGAAGCCGTGGCCAGCAACATGCTAATAGATGAATAACCATTTGGGGCAGGCTCCTTTCGGATGCCTGCCCCAAATGATATAATATATAATAGGTATCACCTTATCAAGGATGCTGATTCTTCATCCTGACAAGTTCGATGGCTTCCTTACCTGTCATATGCTCGATATCTAAGCGGATGATCAGCATGTGGTTAAAGCCCTTGGCAAGTTCTTTCTGAAGCGCCTCATCATTATTAGGGTTATAGTGGTTGCCCAACTGTCTGGCAGCCTCTAACTTTTCCTTTTCATCCTCAATAATATGAATATGTCCGAAGGCGATCACACTACGGAAATACGTGGTGTATTCCTCACCGTGAACCTCATCCTTCTCGATGACACAGAAAGAGGCCTTGTCACAGTTCTTAATAGCATCTACCTTATGGCCCGACAATGCGCTATGAAAATAAAGACAGCCGTTAACATACACATAACTGATAGGGACAGCATAGGGATAACCACCATCACCCTGCAGGGCAAGTGTGCCTGACGTGGATGTCTCAAGGATTCTCACGCAGGTTTCTTCCGACAGTTGCTGACGTTTGCGTCGCATTTCTCTGAAATCCATTTTAACCAACGATTTTTAGTCCTACAATCGACACAATGAGTGTCGTAATGAAAAAAAAGCGCCAGAATGTGGCTGCCTCTTGGAAGACGAAGATGCCCATCAACACCGTTCCCACCGCGCCTATACCCGTCCATACCGGATAGGCAATGCTCAAGGGCAATGTCTGAATGGCTTTCGCCAATAATACCATACTGAGAATGTAGATGACAACAAAGCCACCCATCCACATCCACCACTCCGTTCCTACCACTGCTTTGGCACGTCCAAGGCAGTGGGTGAATCCAACCTCGCAACATCCGGCGAGAATCAAGATAATCCAACTCATATAATTATACCCCTATGGCTTACGCCGCATCCCCGTTTGGCGGGGATTGCTCAAACCTTCTAAGGCGATGCAAAGTTACGAAAATTCTGATTAAACGAGAAAGGAGAAACTGTTTTTATTTGCATACTTTTAAAATATGCTTTAGAGAATCACATGGACATCAGTATTTCTCCAATCTATCCATTAACCTATAAGTATCCTTAATTGTTTCGAGAGACGATGCAGTATATCCATTATCATGTTCTACGGAATCCACGAAAACCGCTAATTCATTGAAGTAACCTTGCGAATAGATTGGGTTGTTCGCCAGTATGGGCGTAAAACTATTGCATTGATAGAGATACTCTACCGACTTGTCGTGAGGGCGCAACTTCTCTATCGGGATGTTTACGATCGTTGATGGCGAAGGAGTAAAGATGAGTTCCTCCATTTTCGTCAGGCGATAAAGACCGGAGCGTGTGCATACCTTCAGCGACTCTTCCGCAGCACTCCAGGAGTAGGACGTGGACAGTTCGAGTGTACCGACAATTTGCGGATGACGGAGCATCAACAGATAGGAACCATCTGAGATATGCTGACAAGCAAGGATCTCAGGCTGTCCGAAAAGATGGCAAATGAGGTCGAGAGGATGGATGAAGAGGTCGAGCAGTGCATTGCCTTCTGGATATGCCCCTGTCAGGTAATGCAGGTCATAACTGATGAGATGCTCTTTGCCAAGGCGCTTCTTTAGGAGTTGTATAGCAGGGGCATAGCGTTTCTGTAAGCCGACCATGACGACAGGTGAAAGGCTACGGGTAGGCGAGCAATGCTCGGGAATGCCGTGGAGCCGCTGCAGATCAATGAGTGTGTCGAGTTCTCTCAATGTCCGGCAGGGAGGTTTCTCGACAAAAAGCGATTTGCCACTACGAAGAACTTGCGATGCAAGAGAGAAATGGGCTGATGGGGAGGCAGAGACGAAAACGCCCTTGATAGCTTCATCCTTGAGAATCGTGTCGAGTGAAGTCGTTGCTTTTACACCAGGAAACTTCCGTTCTATCAGTCGTGCCTTCCTTTCTGACGTGACACAGATGTATTTCAGCGGAACGCCAAGGTAATGCAGTACGGGATAAAGGTTGGTGAGCGAGTGCTGTCCCATGCCTACAAAGGCATAAGAGTATTGGTACGTTTGGCGCAGGAAACGCTCAGTGCGCATCCGCTTGTATCGGTTGATAAGTGTTTGTATCATTGTATTGCTTTTATGTGTTTACGATATGTCCGCTTAGGGTCAGCCGTCCACTGATACTGACCGTAGAACTTCTCAATGAGCCACTTGGGTAGCAGTCGCTCAAAATTGCGCACGAGGATGATGTCATACTTACGGTGGAAGTTTATCCAGCACTGATTGCAGTCCTTGGAATAGTGGCATTGGGTCTTACAGGCCGATTCACCGTTGAAAATCTCGTCGAGAGATTGC
>CADBSW010000031.1 GCA_902797505.1 uncultured Prevotellaceae bacterium
ATGGTTGCGATAGAGAGGATACCTTGTCCTCCCACACCGCACAGGATAATATCAGATTTCATTTCTTTTCCTCCTTAGCTTTTTTTTGTTTCAGATGACGTTGTAGGGTTTGCATACACTCACGGCGCGGAATGATGACTGACGTGCCCTTATAGTTGATCTCTTCACGGATGATCTGTGTGATCTCAGGCATGTTCTTCGGCAGGGGCACTACCACACGGAGGTGCTCATCGCTAAGTCCTAATCCGCGGCAGATAGCCTCAAACTTATTCGTACCGGCAGAATCCTGACCACCGGTCATACCTGTGGTGAGGTTATCACTGATGATCACGGTGATGTTGGCATTCTCATTGATCGCATCGAGCAGACCGGTCATACCAGAGTGTGTGAAGGTAGAGTCGCCGATGATAGCCACGGCAGGCCACTGTCCGGCATCGGCAGCACCCTTTGCCATCGTGATACTGGCACCCATATCTACACAAGAGTGGATCGCACGGTATGGCGGCAGGAATCCGAGGGTATAGCAACCGATATCTCCGAATACACGTGGGTTATCATACTCTTTCAATACCTCGTTAAGAGCGGTATATACATCACGGTGACCGCATCCCTTACAGAGGGCTGGTGGACGTGGAGCGATATCCTCGCAAGGAGCAAAACACTCGTCAGTAGGCATACCCAAGGCTTTCTTTACGATATCTGGGTTGAGCTCACCCGTACGTGGCAGTTCTCCGGTAAGACGACCCTTGATCACGGCGTTACCCGGCATGATACCACGAAGGTTATCCTCGATGAACGGCTGACCTTCCTCGATGACCAGCACACTGTCGCACTCGTCGCACATCCTGCGGATAAGCTTCTTAGGCATAGGATACTGTGAGATCTTCAACAGTGGAAACGGACAACCGTTGGGGAAACACTCATTGACGTAGTTGTAAGCGATACCACTGGCGATGATACCCATCGACTTATCTGCGGCATCGATATATTGATTGTATGCTGAGTTAACCGCATCCTCCTCCAACAGACCCTGCTGTGCACAAACGATATCATTGCGCTTGCGGGCATTGGCTGGCAGCAGTACCCAGTTGCTGGCCACAGCATTGTAGTTGAGTTCATTCTGCTGGCGCGGAGTATCTGTCACCTGAACGACAGCACGAGAGTGAGCCATGCGGGTGGTGACACGCATCAGCACGGGCAGCTTCTGCTTTTCCGAATAGTCGAAAGCCACCTGCATCATGTCGTATGCCTCCTGCTGTGAACTGGGCTCGAAAGTAGGAATCAGCGCAAACTTACCGTAGAAACGGCTGTCTTGCTCATCCTGTGAAGAGTGCATCGACGGGTCGTCGGCAGCAAGCACGACAACACCTCCGTTAACGCCGGTCATGCCGGAATTGACAAACGGATCGGCACACACATTCATACCTACATGTTTCATACAAACCAGCGCACGCTTGCCCATGAACGACATGCCAAGGGCAGCCTCCATGGCTGTCTTCTCATTGGTGGACCACTTGCTGTGGATACCACGCTCCTGGGCTAACTTATTGCCCTGAATAAACTCAGTAATTTCGGTCGACGGGGTACCAGGGTAAGCATATACGCCCGACAATCCTGCGTGGATAGCACCCAACGCGATGGCCTCGTCACCTAACAAAAGTAATTTTTTCATGTTATTAAATAGATTTGAAGTATCTTGTTATTAGCTAAATACTCGATAGATTGTTATTAAATTCCATGGTTTCGTAATACCTCGCAAAGATATAGTTTTTTCTTGAAGTGCCCAAGAATTTAAACAAAAATAATACTTTTCTTAGTATAATTCATTTTTTATGCGTACTTTTGCAAAAAGCATATAAGGTTAGAGAACTATTAAAAGAAAGTCGTGAAATTATTCTATGATGTGCTGGTCATCGGCGGTGGACATGCCGGATGCGAAGCAGCAACAGCCGCGGCGAACATGGGGGCCAAGACTTGTCTGGTAACCATGGATATGAACAAGATTGCACAGATGAGTTGCAATCCTGCCGTTGGTGGTATCGCCAAAGGACAGATCGTAAGAGAGATTGATGCCCTGGGCGGACAGATGGGTCTGATAACTGATAAGACAGCCATACAGTTTCGTATCCTGAACCGCAGTAAAGGACCGGCGATGTGGAGTCCACGTGCCCAATGTGACCGTGGGAAGTTTATCTGGGAATGGCGCATGGCTTTAGATCATACCGACAACCTTGATATCTGGCAAGACCAAGTTGAGGAGTTATTGGTAGAAGAGCAGCCTAACCTGCAAGTTAAAGGTGTTGTAACCATTTGGGGTACAGAGATTTATGCTAAATCAATAGTTATCACCGCAGGCACATTCCTCAACGGATTGATGCATATTGGTAAGAAGATGATACCGGGAGGACGTATTGCAGAGCCCGCCGTAGAGCATCTTACCGAGAGCATCTGCCGGCATGGCATCACCATGGGAAGGATGAAGACCGGCACGCCCGTGAGGATCGACCGCCGATCCGTACACTTCGAAGATACAGAGATACAACCGGGAGAGAACGATTTCCATCAGTTCTCTTTCATGGGTGAGCACCGACAACTGCCGCAGTTGCCTTGTTGGACCTTCAACACGAATGAGGAGGTGCACCGCATACTGCAGTCGGGCATCAAAGACTCTCCTCTCTACAACGGACAGATACAGAGCATCGGTCCCCGCTATTGTCCGTCGATAGAGACCAAGTTGATGACATTTCCCGAGCGTACCTCCCACCCTCTGTTCTTAGAACCTGAGGGTACCGACACCAACGAGATGTATCTGAACGGCTTCTCTTCCAGCATGCCCATGGAGGTACAGATAGAAGCCCTGCGACAGATTCCTGCCCTGAGGGATGTGAAAGTATACCGTCCGGGATATGCGATAGAATACGACTTCTTCGATCCCACCCAACTGAAGCACACACTGGAGTCGAAAGTGATATCCGGTTTGTTCTTTGCCGGACAGGTGAATGGCACTACCGGCTACGAGGAAGCTGCCGGTCAGGGACTGGTGGCAGGTGTCAATGCCGCCATCTACTGTGGTGGTGGAGAACCTTTCATCATGCACAGGGATGAGTCGTATATCGGCGTACTGATAGACGACCTGGTAACCAAGGGTGTTGATGAGCCCTATCGTATGTTCACCTCGCGTGCAGAATATCGCATATTACTGCGTCAGGATGATGCCGATGCCCGACTGACAGAGAAGGCGTATGCATTAGGACTGGTGAAGCGTGACCGTTACGACTGGTGGATGGAGAAGAAAACCGCTATCCAACGGATAGTAGATTTCTGTGCCAACGCCCCCATCAAGACCAAGGATGTGAACGACCGGCTGGTGGCCATGGGCACTACCCCACTCCGCGCCGGTTGTAAAGCCATCGACTTAATCAGTCGTCCGCAGATCAATCTGCACAACCTGGCCACCTTAGTTCCCGGTCTGCAAGAGGTTCTCGATGCCCCACAGAACAGAAAAGAAGAGATCGTGGAAGCAGCAGAGGTAAAGATGAAGTATGCCGGTTATATAGAAAGAGAACGTATCATCGCAGATAAGATGCACCGACTGGAAGACATCAAGATCAAAGGACGGTTCGACTACGACAGTCTGCAGTCGCTCTCCATTGAGTGCAGACAGAAACTTAACCGCATCAATCCTGAGACTATCGCACAGGCCAGTAGAATACCCGGCGTCTCTCCAAGTGACATCAATGTGCTACTGGTACTGTTAGGCAGATAAACAAAAGTTTCACGTGAAACAATAAACATACAACCATATGAATAACAAGATTTTATTAGAGAACTTAAGATGTATACCCGACTTTCCTCAGAAGGGTATTAACTTCAGAGATGTGACTACTTTGTTTAAGAACGGAGAGTGCATGCACATCATGTTGGAAGAACTTTACGAACTGTACAAAGACAAAGGAGTAACCAAGATTGTAGGTATTGAGAGTAGAGGTTTTGTGATGGCATCAGCTTTGGCATGCAAGTTAGGCGCTGGTGTAGTGCTTTGCAGAAAACCCGGTAAACTACCTGCAGCAACCGTTCAGGAGAGTTATGAGAAAGAGTATGGCACCGATACCATCGAGATACATGAAGACGCTATCAACGAAAATGATATCGTATTACTGCATGACGACCTACTCGCAACAGGAGGAACCATGAGAGCCGCCTATAACCTCGTCAGTAAATTCCACCCAAAGAAGATTTACGTGAATTTCCTGATTGAGATTACCGACGAAGGGTTACACGGAAGAGACGCATTTGAAAAAGATACAGACATCACAACATTGATAACTGTCTAACTGATATTAAGTTAGAAAGAGAAGAGTATATGATTTGTTTCACGTGAAACAGATTAACTATTACTATAAATGATCGTATGAAGAAAGAAGAAAACGAACAACGATTACAACGCCTGAAGAACATTGTATTGAACCTGCCCGACAAACCGGGCAGTTACCAATACTATGATCAAGAGGGTGTAATCATATACGTAGGTAAGGCAAAGAACCTAAAAGCACGCGTTTCTTCATACTTTCATAAAGAGGTAGACCGATACAAAACGAAAGTTCTCGTATCAAAGATATGGGATATTACCTATACGGTGGTAAATACAGAGGAAGATGCACTCTTATTGGAGAATGCACTCATCAAGAAATACCAACCGAAATATAATATCCTGCTAAAAGACGGCAAGACTTATCCGAGCATTTGCATCACGAAAGAGTACCTTCCAAGGATATTCAAAACCAGAGTGATCAATAAGAAAAGTGGGTATTATTTTGGTCCGTATAGTCATATAGGCACCATGTATTCCCTACTGGATATCATTAAAACGTTATATAAGCCTCGTACCTGCAGATTCCCAATTACGAAAGAAGGCATAGAACAGAAGAAATACAAGCCCTGTCTGGAGTATCATATTCACAACTGTATGGGCCCTTGTATTGGAAAACAATCGTATGAGGACTATATTTCGAATATCAATCAGGCAAAAGAAATTCTGAAAGGTCATTCACGCGATGTGCAGAAAATGCTGTTTGAGATGATGCAGAAAGCAGCGGAAGAACTACGTTTTGAGGATGCGGAAGAGTTAAAGAGGAAATATCTGGCGCTGGAATCGTTTGTTTCTAAGAGTGAGGTGGTTAGTTATACGATCAATAATGTGGATGTTTTCACGATTTCTCAGGACGAGAAAACAGCATTCGTGAACTACATGCACGTTACCAACGGTACTACCGACCAGGCTTTTACCTACGAAATAAAGAAGAAATTAGAGGAAGACGCTGCGGAAATACTCAGTTTGGCGATTATCCAGATACGTGAACAAGTCAAGAGTGAAGCCAAAGAAATCATCGTTCCCTTCGAGTTAGAGACAAATATCAAGGATGTCGTCATCACCGTTCCTCAACGGGGAGACAAGAAAAAACTGCTGGATTTATCGGAGATGAACTGCAAACAATACCGTTTTGACCGACTCAAACAAGCAGAGAAACTGAATCCTGAGCAGAAGCAGACACGCTTGATGAAGGAACTACAACAGGCACTGCAGTTGCCTAAGCTACCCTATCAGATAGAGTGCTTTGACAACTCGAATATCTCGGGTACGGATGCCGTAGCAGGATGTGTGGTCTTTAAAGCGATGAAACCATCGAAAAAAGACTATCGTAAGTACATGATCAAGACAGTTGTAGGCCCCGATGATTACGCATCCATGCAAGAAGTAGTGAGGAGAAGATATACCCGCATGATGGAAGAGGGTACTCCCCTACCCGATTTGATCATTACGGATGGTGGTATCGGACAGATGCATGTGGTGAGAGAGGTAGTTGTCGATGAGCTACACCTGGATATTCCAATTGCCGGATTAGCAAAGGATAACCGGCATCGTACGAATGAACTGCTCTTCGGATGGCCTGCTCAGACCGTAGGAATAGATGTAAAAAGCGAACTCTTCCATGCCCTCACACGTATACAAGATGAGGTGCACCGTTATGCTATCACCTATCACCGGGATAAGAGAAGTAAGCACGCCCTGCACTCAGAATTGGATGACATCAAGGGTATCGGTCCAAAGACAAAGGATGAATTACTGAAGAAACTAAAGTCTGTAAAGAAGATAAAAGAAGCTGATATACAACAACTTACGGATATCATAGGCCTAGCTAAGGCCACTATGATATGGAATCATTTTCATCAAGAAGGAAAAGGAGAAAACGAAGTATGAGAGTAGTTATACAAAGGGTGACACAGGCAAGCGTCAGCATAGATCATCATGAGAAATCATCGATAAACGCAGGTTATCTTATCTTGTTAGGAATATGCAGCGAGGATACCCAGGAGGATATCGAATGGTTAGTCAAGAAGATCATTAACCTACGGGTATTCGACGACGAGAATGGCGTGATGAACCGCTCTATCATGGATGTAAACGGTGAAATCATGGTCGTATCGCAGTTCACGCTATACGCCAGTTATAAGAAAGGCAACCGCCCCTCTTGGTTTAAGGCGGCCCCTCACGAGATATCAATACCATTATATAACACGTTTTGTGATACATTGAGCAGATCACTGGGTAAAACCGTCAAGACAGGAGAATTTGGCGCTTATATGAAGATTGATTTGGAGAACGATGGTCCGGTAACGATCTGTATGGATACGCATCATAAAGAATAAAACAAAGGAAATATGAAAGAGAATCAATTGATTAAGAAAAGTATACCAACGATAAATAACATCGCACTGGCATTATTTCTTATTGGTTTGTTAGGAAACAGCATCTGGAAACTTTCTATATTTCAGCATCTAAAGATGATTGGTGCATGGATGGTTTTAGCAATAATCTTCTACAAACTGATATACTGGAAGACCTATAAAAATGAGAATAAGAGTAATCTCGTATTACTAATAATATTGGGAATAATCGTTGTAGTATGGCTGATAATATGACAATAAAAGAACTACAAGAGTCTGTAGATCAGTGGGTTAAGAAATACGGTGTAAGATACTTCTCCGAACTCACCAATATGGCATGTCTTACTGAGGAGGTAGGCGAATTAGCTCGTGTGATGGCCAGGAAATACGGTGATCAGTCGTTTAAAGCTGGTGAGAAAGCGAATATAGGAGAAGAGATAGCAGATGTGTTATGGGTATTAGTATGCCTTGCCAACCAAACGGGTGTTGATCTTACGGAAGAGATACGTAAGTCATTCGAAAAGAAGACTTTCCGTGACAGTACTCGACATCTGAATAACCCGAAGCTGAAAGCTTAGTAGCGATTCATAAACATTTGTAAATAAATAAGTTAACTAAAAATACCAATCATTATGGCAGATTTAAGTAAATACGAACAAGCACTGAGCAAGTATAATTGTGAAGTGGATGATGCCCAGGTGGCAGCAGCAGTAAAGAAGATTATCACGGAAAAGGTTCCTGAGAACGATAATCTGGAAACCAAGAAGTTCCTCTTTGGAAGTATTGAGTTGACCACGCTAAAGACCACAGACTCTGATGAGAGTGTGATGGCCTTTACAGAAAGAGTAAACCAGTTTGATGAAGCATACGGCGACCTACCCCACGTAGCGACTATCTGTGTATATCCCTGTTTTGCCAAGACAGTAGCACAGACATTAGAGATCGACGGAGTGGAAATCGCTTGTGTGTCAGGTAGTTTCCCCAGTTCTCAGGCATTGATAGAAGTAAAGATAGCAGAGACTGCTTTAGCTGTCAAGGATGGAGCTACAGAGATCGATATTGTCATGCCGGTAGGAAAGTTCTTGGCAGGGGATTATGAGACTGTTTGTGATGATATCGCTGAGTTGAAAGCAACCTGCGGCGAGGATGTTGCCATGAAGGTTATTCTTGAGACCGGTTGTTTAAAGACAGGCTCTAACATCAAGAAAGCATCGATTTTATCGATGTATGCGGGGGCTGATTACATCAAGACTTCAACAGGCAAAGAGAAGATCTCAGCAACACCTGAGGCTGCGTACGTCATGTGTCAGGCCATCAAGGAATACTATGAGCAGACAGGGATTCAGATTGGTTTTAAGCCCGCTGGAGGTATTAACAGCGTGATGGATGCCCTGATCTACTACACCATCGTAAAAGAGGTGTTAGGAGAGAAATGGTTGACTAACAAGTGGTTCCGTATGGGAACTTCCCGTCTTGCGAACCTCTTATTGAGTGAGATTGTGGGAGAAGAAGTGAAGTTCTTCTAATAGACAATAAGAGTCCGGAGGCTCCGGACTCACAGACAAGTACTCCGGACTACCAGTCCGGGGTATTCGGACTATCAGTATTAGTACATAGGACTCCCAGTTTTAGTACATAAAACTCCCAGTTTTAAGTACTAAAACTCCATCAAGTAATCATTAAAACTAAATGTTTCTTTGGATAACGAAATCGAGATATGCGGTAAAGGCATCCTTTAAGCATGGATCGCTGACATGCTTTCGGATATAATCCATACAACACTCATGATAATCCATCATAGCTTTCTCAGCATATTCGATACCTCCGTGTGCTAACGTAAACTGAACTAATTCAGCAATTTCCTCCGATTTTATCGAGCGTTCCTTTACCTTTTTGGCTAAAGAAATCATCGCTTCATCATTAGTAGAATTGAGTGCGTAAAGCACCGGCAACGTGAGCTTTCCCTCCAGCATATCATTACCGGTAGGTTTACCGATATCTTTGGAGTCATAGTAATCAAAGATATCGTCACGAATCTGGAAGATAATACCTACATTTCGACCAAAATCCCTGATTTCATCGAGCTGATCAGCAGGAATTCCGACAGAGAGTGCAGCAATGGAACAACAAGCCTCAAACAAAGCGGCTGTCTTCTTTTCTATCACCTGGTAATAGATTTCTTCTGAGAGACCTTGATTAGAAGTGTTGGTGAGTTGCAGGATCTCACCATCCGACAGGATTCTACCCAGATTGGCCAACTCCTGAATAATCTGCTCATGCCCGGTCTTTGCCACATTCAACAGGGCTGTGGAAAGGATATAATCCCCTACCAAGACGGCCACCTTATTATTATAACTGGCATTGATAGAGGCCTGACCACGGCGCTCACCACTCTCATCCACCACATCATCATGCACCAATGAGGCGGTATGCAACAATTCCAAACCAACTGCCGCATACTGAGTAGTAAGACTAACCTTACCAAGATTCTTAGCCATGAGGAGGATGAGCATCGGGCGCATGCGCTTGCCAGATCGTTGACGGATATGCATAAGCGCCTGTCCTAAGACACCGTCTTCATGGTCTAACGACTGGTTGAATAACTCGATGAAATCGCTTAATTCCTCTGTTATAGGCTGTTTAATCAGTGATAGATAATCTGTCATTACATAAAATTTGATACAAAATTAATCTTTTTATCTGATAAATGAAAAAGATTTCGTAATTTTGAGCAGAAAAATTTGGATTATCATGGATAAACTGTTCTTATTAGATGCCTACGCTCTGATTTACCGGTCGTATTACGCATTTATCAAAAACCCAAGAATCAACTCAAAGGGTCAGAACACCTCAGCTATCATGGGGTTTTGCAACACCCTGAATGAGATATTAGAGAAGGAGAAGCCCACCCATATCGGTGTGGCCTTCGACCCTCATGGACCCACCTTCCGTAATGAGGCTTTCCCTGCCTATAAGGCCCAACGCGAGGAGACACCAGAGGATATCCGTATGAGCGTACCTATTATAAAAGACATCCTCCGTGCTTACCGCATCCCTACCCTACAGGTAGATGGCTACGAGGCTGACGACGTGATCGGCACCTTAGCCACCCAAGCCGGAAAGCAGAATATACAAACATACATGCTGACGCCGGATAAAGACTACGGACAGTTGGTCAGAGACAATGTCTTCATCTTCCGTCCCCGCCATGGTGGTGGTTATGAGACGATGAGTCCGGAGACCGTTTGTCAGAAGTATGGTATCTCATCTACAGACCAGGTGATCGACCTCTTAGCCTTGATGGGTGACTCGGCAGATAACTTCCCGGGATGTCCGGGTGTCGGAGAGAAGACGGCCGCCAAACTCATCGAGCAGTTCGGCACGGTGGAGAACATGCTCGCGCATACCGATCAGATAAAAGGTAAACTTCGTGAAAAGGTGGAGGCTGCTGTCGAAGATATCAAGATGTCGAAGTTCTTGGCAACCATCAAAACGGATGTGCCCATCACCTTAGACATGGAACAACTGAAACTTGTCGAGCCCAATGCGGAAGAATTGAAGAAGTTGTTCGCCGAATTGGAGTTTAAGAGTCTTGCAGACAAGATTCTCAATAAACCTTCAGAAAAGTTAAAAACTGTTGAAATTCAACCCGATTTATTCGGTTTATTTCCGACCGAAGGGCAGGAAGCTTCAGAAAAAACGGATTTTCGGACCTTAAAAACGACCCCTCACGAATATCATCTTGTTGTTAATCAAGAAGATGCGAAGAAATTATGTGATTTTCTTTTTACAAATAAAATTCTCAGTCTAGACACAGAGACCACTTCAACGAACACTATCGATGCAGAATTGGTGGGATTGAGCTTCTCGGTGAAGGAACACGAGGCATTCTACGTGGCCATCCCCGAAAATCGTGAAGAGGCACTGGCGATGGTGGAAATTTTCAAACCCCTCTATGAAGATCCACATATTATTAAGGTAGGACAGAATATCAAATACGACCTCGAGGTACTTCACAACTATGGAGTCGATCTGAAGGGAGAGTTGTGGGACACGATGATCGCCCACTACCTGATACAACCCGAACTATACCACAACATGGATTACATGGCAGAGGTGTACCTGGGTTATAAGACCATCCATATCGATGAGCTCATCGGCCCCAAGGGGAAGAACCAGAAAAATATGCGCGACCTCTCCCCTACCGATATCTATGAGTATGCTTGTGAGGATGCCGACATCACCCTGCAGTTGAAGAACGTGCTCGAGCCGAAACTGAAAGAAGCGGGCGTAGAAGAACTCTTCTACCAGATAGAGATGCCCTTAGTACCCGTATTAGCATCGATGGAGATGAGCGGTGTGTGTCTCGACACGGATTCCCTACAAGAAACGTCAAAAGTTTTCACCGACAGGATGAATGAATTAGAAGAGCGTATATACAACTTAGCAGGCGAACGATTCAATATCGCATCGCCCAAACAAGTGGGTGATATCCTCTTCGGGAAGATGAAGATCGTAGAGAAACCCAAGAAGACCAAGACGGGTCAGTATGTCACAAATGAGGAAACCCTACAGGCATTGAAAGGAAAGAGTGAGATCATCGCTGACATCTTGGAACACAGAGGATTAAAGAAACTACTCGGCACGTATGTCGATGCCTTGCCAAAACTGATTAATCCCAAGACCGGACATATACACACCTCGTTTAACCAGACGATCACGGCTACCGGAAGACTGTCATCCAGCGATCCTAACCTGCAGAATATCCCAATCCGCGGAGAGGATGGAAAAGAGATTCGCAAAGCCTTTATCCCCGAACCTGGTTGTATGTTTTTTTCAGCAGACTACTCACAGATTGAGTTGCGTGTGATGGCCCACCTCTCGGGCGATGAACACATGATGGCAGTGTTCCGTGAAGGAAAAGATCTCCATGCGGCTACTGCTGCCACCATCTATAAGAAGGATATAAAAGAGGTAACACGTGATGAGCGCACCAAATCGAAGCGTGCCAACTTCGGTATTATCTATGGTATTACCGTCTTCGGTTTGTCCGAACGACTGGAGATCAGCAGGAAAGAATCAGAACTGTTGATTAACGGTTTCTTCCAGACCTTCCCACAGGTGCACGATTATATGGAGGAAGCGAAAGAGAAAGCCCGTGAAAAGGGGTATGCAGAGACGATCTTCCATCGCAGAAGATACCTGCCAGACATCAATTCTCGTAACGCCACTGTGCGTAACTTCGCAGAGCGAAACGCCATCAACGCCCCTATCCAGGGTAGTGCCGCAGACATTATTAAGGTGGCAATGATACGTATCTTTAAGCGTTTTGAGGAGGAACATCTCCGTTCAAAGATGATCCTTCAGGTGCATGATGAATTGAACTTCAACGTCGTTCCTGAAGAGAAAGAGATCGTTGAGCGCATTGTCATGGAGGAGATGCAGGGCGCATTCCCACTGAGAGTACCCCTGGTAGCGGATGCCGGCTGGGGCAGCAATTGGCTGGAGGCGCATTAAAATGGAGAATGGAAAATGGAGAATGGAGAATTAAAAATTATCCAACTATATCCAACTGCCGATCAGATGATCGGCAGTTGTGGGTTTTATGTGGTTACAACCCGATCCGTGAAAGAAGGTTATCTCACCGAAAAAGATCCTTCCGTGTACATTATAGAGATCAACTCTGCAATGAGGAAAAGGTGCAGAGAGACGTTTCGCATAGTCGATCATCTCTTCAAAATGCATTGGTTTTGGTATTGTCATGGCAGTATATTGCGGTCTTGTCTCGGTAATTTCCAGCAGTTTGAAGTCCATATCATACACATTACGATAGTATTTTTCTGCATGCGAACCGTCATTTTCACACACTCCAATGTCAAGGAAGAGCAGTTTTGGAGTACCATGAAAGCACATAAACTTATAGTCGAGCAACCCTAAGGGATCATCCGTATGGATCACCGGCTCAGCTATCAACAGGGGTTTGATCTCTTTATAAGGCCACTCAAGACTATAATAGAAAGGGTTGTTTTTCAAGAGGTTATCAAAATACCTGCTTAATTTCTCAACATCAAAGTCACGCTTTCTGACAATCCTGTTACCACCCGAGAGATGATTACACTTGATAAAAAACGCTTCTACAGGGATGTCATCAAGTAGAATCTCCCCTACCCTCTCATACGGGCCGTAACAGTCATTCAGGATATGTCCCAACCCACATTGTCGAACATATTCCCGAACACGATATTTGTCCGCGCAAACCGTTTGCAAAGGGTATTTATAGTGCAGCTTCAACCACCATAGTTTTTCATCCATCGTCTGCGGATGTCTCAGATGAAGTATCTTCCCGCACCTCATTATATACATACACTGAGCGATGAATGGCCCAGGCAACAAGCATGTACGGGCGATGAAAAACCATCGTTTAAGGTTATTATAGCACTGGATAAAAAAGGCAAAACAAGTATTCTTCATCATATTCCATTTAAAAACCTCTGCAAAGATACTGCTTTTTGAGGACCACTACCCTACTTTTTCCTTGAAAATTTTGCAGGATGTAAAGTTTTTAAGTAATTTCGCAGCAAAGAGCATCACACTACTATGGCATGGAAGAAACATTATCGGTGTATGGATTGCGGCTACGAGGCTGAGATATACGAGGGGAAAGGACTCTTCGGACAGCATATCACCCCAGTGAGTTGTCCCGACTGTCATACCATCCAAAACCTCGTTGTGGGTGGTGTGATCGGTGATGTGGCCCCCTCTTTCCGCACGGAAATGGGCCGCCTCTGTCTGCACTGTGGCTCCGACCGTATTGTGGTGTGGAACAAGAAGACCTGTCCGAAGTGTGGTGGCAACATGAGAGATAACGAAAAGGATGAGTTCTGGACGTGAACGGTTATTTTTTGTTATTCTCTTTTATAACTCAGAATTTATCGTTACTTTTGCAAACGAAATAAAGAACGTTTATTCATGGCATTAAAATGTGGTATTGTAGGACTGCCCAACGTAGGTAAGTCAACACTATTTAATTGTCTGTCAAGTGCCAAGGCACAGGCAGCGAATTTCCCTTTCTGTACAATAGAACCCAACGTAGGTGTTATCACCGTGCCCGACGAGCGACTGACGAAGCTTGCAGAACTGGTGCATCCGGGGCGCATCGTTCCCGCCACCTGTGAGATCGTAGACATCGCCGGTTTGGTAAAGGGTGCCTCCAAGGGTGAGGGATTAGGTAATAAGTTTTTAGGAAATATCCGTGAGACGGATGCGATCATCCACGTGCTGCGTTGCTTCGACGATGACAATGTTGTACGAGAGGGTGGGGCAGCGGTCGATCCCGTATCTGATAAAGAGATCATTGACACCGAGTTACAGTTGAAAGACCTGGAGACGATCGAGAGTCAGATGGCCAAGACGCTCAAGGCTGCCGCTGCCGGTAATAAGGATGAGAAGGTGAAAGCCACCGTTCTGACCGCTTATAAAGAGGTGTTGGAGCAGGGTAAGAATGCGCGCACCGTCTCTTTCGAGACCAAGGAAGAGCAGAAGGTGGCCCACGATCTGTTCCTGCTGACCAGCAAACCCGTATTGTATGTATGCAATGTGGACGAGGCATCAGCCAAGGATGGTAACGATTATTCCCGTAAGATCGAGGAGATCGCTAAGTCGGAAGGTGCTGAGGTTCTGGTCATTGCGGCCAAGACCGAGGAGGATATCGCCTCTCTGGAGACCTACGAGGATAAGATGATGTTCCTCGAGGAATTAGGCTTAGAGGAGAGTGGTGTAAACCGACTGATCAAGAAAGCCTATGCCTTGCTGAACCTCGAGACCTTCATTACCGCTGGTGAGATGGAGGTGAAGGCATGGACCTACCGTAAGGGATGGAAGGCTCCTCAGTGTGCCGGTGTCATCCATACCGACTTTGAGAAAGGTTTTATCCGTGCGGAGGTCATCAAATACGATGACTATATCAAGTACGGCTCTGAGGCTGCTGTCAAAGAAGCTGGTAAGATGGGTATTGAAGGAAAGGAATATGTGGTGCAGGATGGTGATATCATGCACTTCCGCTTCAATGTATAACACCCTCTATATCAGACCTATATATAAGAAGAAACCAATTATCCATAGCGTATGAATTATCTGTTTAACTACATACAGTGGAGTCCGCGACTGGAGGCCCTCTCCTTAGGTCCTTTCATCATCCGCTGGTATTCCCTCTGCTGGTTGATCGGACTGGCATTGGCATACTTCATTGTGCGCAAACTGTTCTATGAGCAGGATATCGCCATCCGCAAGAAGCGCGTGAAAGGCAAGTGGGAAGAGGAGAATCTCTTCGAGCCCCTCTTCATCTACTGTTTCTTAGGCATCCTCATCGGAGCACGCCTGGGCCACTGTCTGTTCTACCAGCCCGACTATTTCCTGTCATCGGGCAAGCACTTCATCGAGAT
Source organism: uncultured Prevotellaceae bacterium (assembly GCA_902797505.1). Lineage (GTDB taxonomy): Bacteria > Bacteroidota > Bacteroidia > Bacteroidales > Bacteroidaceae > Prevotella. Next base: position 15,168 of record CADBSW010000031.1, read on the forward strand.
GCTGCTGCCTATCCATTACCTGCCTGATGGCGGATGGAAATTCACAGGATATGAAGGACTGGCCAGTCATGGTGGCACCATCGGTATCACGATAGCCCTTTGGCTGTATGCCAAATGGTCGAAACTACCGATACTTACCATCATCGATAACATCTGTATAGCTACCCCGGTGACCGCTTGTTTCATCCGTCTGGGTAATCTGATGAACTCCGAGATTATCGGTAAGGTAACCGATGTGCCCTGGGCCTTTATCTTCGAGCGAGTGGATATGCAGCCACGCCATCCCGGACAGTTATATGAGGCTATCGCCTATGCCATCTTCTTCTTCATCGGCTGGTATTTCTACAAGAAGAAACCAGAGCGGGTAGGCACGGGATTCTTCTTCGGATTATGCCTCACACTGATCTTCACCTTCCGCTTCTTCATTGAATATACGAAGGATATCCAAGAGGAATTCGAGGCAGGCATGCTGCTGAACATGGGTCAGATCCTCAGCATCCCCTTTATCGTCTTCGGCATCTGGCTCATTGTCAGGTCATTCAAGAAGATGAAAAGGTAATTACAAATCTTATTAACAAACGTCATATTAAGGGTATTCACCACAGTGGATGCCCTTAAATGTTTCACTAAAAATGATGAGTGATGATGAGAAACAGACATTTATTCGTTTTATCGCTGCTGATGGTTGTGTCCCTATCTTCAGCAAAAACAACAGAAAAGATATACTCCTCTTCACAAGGGTCTGTGCGTGTGCAAGTGTGCAACAGCAGAATGGTTCGCATCACAAAAAGCATGAACAACAGTTTTCCTGCCGATGAACCATGGATGGTGGTGAAATACGACTTCGACAAGGTTGACTGTCAGTGGTCTGAGGATGGTGACACCCATATCATCAAGACGGCTGATATGGTTGTAAGACTGACGCCTAACCCTTGGCGTATCACGATGAGCGACACACAGGGTAAGGTGCTTTATCAGGAGACGGATGCCATACCGGCACAAGAGGGTAGGGGACCCTCTACTACCTGCGTCTTACCACCCGATGAGCACTTCTTCGGATTCGGTGAACGGATGGATCAACTGGACCAACGTGGACAGAAGATTCACCTGAACGTAGGGTTAGGATCAGGACCTAAGCCAGCTGTAGGTGGTAAGGATATCCTGCGCGCCAACTACTGTCCGGTACCTTTCTTCCTGAGTAGCAAAGGGTATGCTCTTTTCTTCCATAATGCCGCGGCAACCGACTGGGACATGGGTTGGACCCGATCAGACCGTTATACCTACAGCGCCACGGCAGGAGCCCTCGACTACTACCTGATCATCGGCTCTACGATGACCTCCTTACTACATGACTACCAGACCCTGACAGGCGTTAGTCCGATGATGCCCCGTTCTGCCTATGGTCTGCATCTGGGCAGTTATAGTGGAGGCACCTGGAGACACGAGAAAGAAGCTCATCAGCAGTATAACGTAGAACTGGTGAAGAGGATGCGGCGTGAAGGGATTCCTTTCGATCTGCTGTGGCTCGACTCCACCTGGCGCACCTTCAACAAGCGATACGGTAATGGCGGTTGCTGTTTTGAGTTCCAACCGCAGTTTACCAATCCTAAGGCTATGATAGACTCCATCTATGCCAACCATGTGGATATGTTCGGACTCCATATCCGTTCGATTCTCGATGATGGCCTCAACAATACCTTGTTTGAAGACGGTAAGAAGGCAGGTGTCTATATCCCGAAGGCACGCACGGAAGGTATCGTTAACTTCTTCGATCAGAAATCCGTCGATTGGTGGTGGGATCATGCTATGTCAAAGATTACCAGTTTAGGCGTTAAGTTCGTAAAGACCGATGTGGGTAGTGCACTGAGCTTTGCTAAGGATGTACAGCCCGACGGACCGTTTAGTGCGGCAGAGATGCATAATCTCTTTCCTATAGCCTATGCCAAGGCCCCCTATGAGAAATTCATCCAGCATAATAATCAGCGCGGTTTTACCCATACCCGTGAGGGTTATGCAGGCATTCAGCGCTATCCCTTTATCTGGGCAGGCGACTGGGGTACTGAGTGGCAGTGGTTTGAACCGGTGATACGTGGCGGATTGAACATCGGTCTTTCAGGTGTGGGCAACTGGTCACATTGTATGGGCGGTTTCGAACAGTATTCCCCATACGACAACGACCTATATATCCGTTGGTGCCAGTTTGGAATGTTCAGTCCGGTATCAATCCTCTTCGGCATGGATCATCCCCGTTATCATGAGCCATGGACCTACGGTGAGGAAGCCATGAAGATATTTATCAAGTACGATTCTCTCCGCTATACCCTCATACCCTATATCTATAGCAGTGCTTACGAGATGTACCGCACCAGTCGCCCGATGATGGCCCCCTTGCTCTTCGACTATCAACACGACGAACTCACCTACCGTATCTCTGATCAGTATCTGTTCGGTCACGACATGATGATATGTCCTGTCACCAACAAGGGTGCACTCAGTCGGCCTGTCTATTTCCCTGGCGGTAAGTGGGTAGACTTCTGGACAGCTGAGCGCATAGACGGACGACAATGGAAATCATTCCTCACACCACCCGACCTGATGCCTATCTTTATCAAGGAAGGAGCCATTATCCCGCGCCAGCCAGCCATGCAGTACACAAAGGAGAAACCCGTCACAGAGATCAGTCTACTGGTATATCCGTCGGGGAGCTCATCCTATCTTCTCTATGATGACGATGGTGCCAGCTTAGACTATCAGAAAGGTATCTATGCACTGACCAAGATAGAGAGTGTGGGGAAGAACGGGACTTGGAAGATGACTATCCATGCCACTGAAGGTAAGTACAAGCCGGTAGAACGCACCTACAAGGTGACAGCCTATTGGGATGGAGAGACACCCCAACAGGTGCTCGTCAACAACAAACCGCTCAAGGATTGGACGTACGATACCGAGCGCCGTACGCTCTCTATCAGTCCACTGTTAAACAACCAGAAAGACATTATTATTGAGGTAAGATGAAAACACGCTATCTACTACTGACCCTGTCTCTTGCGCTATGTGTCAATGGACATGCACAGCAGGCAGGTCGCGCCAACTATGGTGCCCTGCGTTTTAGTCAACCCACCGCCTACTATTCCTACCTCATGCGGATGGTTCATAGCTATAATGAGGAACGTTCTGAGAAACTGCAACAGGCACTTTCTTCGAAATCCGCTGCCCAGAAATATGTCGGCAACGTAAAACAGAAGATTCGTCAGGTGATGGGAACCCTTCCTGAGCGAGGCGATCTGCACGCACAGGTAACAGGACGTGTGCAAGGACCCGGTTTCTATGTCGAGAAGATCATCTTCCAGAGTGAGCCAGGGCGATATGTCACAGCCCATCTGTATCTTCCCGACAAGCATCAGCAGCCCTTACCAGCATGCATTGAAATGTGTGGTCACGGACTATCCGGGAAAGGTAATGGTTCGGGGTTAGCTGCCCGTATGGCACTGATGGGCATCGCCACCATGGTGGTAGACCCATTGGCTCAGGGTGAACGCCTGCAACTGATTGATAAGAACGGAAAAGATCTTACACGTGGAGTGACGACGGAACATACCCTATTAAACCCCGCCTTCGAACTCTTAGGCACCAGTATGGCCGCGCAGATTGCTTTCGACAATAGCAGAGCCATCGACTACCTGGTAAGCCGCACCGATATTGATGCCTCCCGCATCGGGGCCTACGGCTTCTCCGGTGGTGGCACCGAGTGTTCTTATCTGTTGGGCATCGACGACCGCATACAGGCCAGTTGTATCGGTCTGTATTTCTCCAGTAGGGCACGCACTCTTGAGACACAAGGACCGTCTGATGGCTGTCAACAGATCTCTGGTGAGGGAAGCGCAAGGTTAGAGATAGCCGACTTTGCCCTTGCCAATGCTCCAAGACCCTTCTTGGTCTTAGACGGTAAATACGACTTCGTGGATCATTGGGGAGCTCTCCAGGCTTTTAAGGAGGTGCAGAAACTATACAAGGTATTAGGTTGCGCTGATCGCGTAAGCCAGTATTATGCGGAGGACGGTCATGCCACTCCCGAAGATGTGCAGCAGCAGATGCTTTCATTCTTCGGCAAATGGTTGTTGGGTAATAAGCGAGAGATCCCCACACTACCTAATGGTTATTGGCGGGGTAACGACATGCTTTGCACAAAGAGCGGACAGGTAAACACCGAATATGCTGATGCTAAGTCAACCATGCAGATGGCCACCGCATGGATGGACGCGGCAAAACCGTCGCGCGATGCCTTCCTGAAAGGTAATAAGAAAACGATCCTACAAAAGATCCGGCAACTCTTGGGAATAGATGCCTTCAACGATCAGATAGAGGCCGTGCCTACCGGACAGTCTGTCAACCGCGGTTATCGCGAATACCGTTATCAGCTGAACTGCGAAGGACAGTTCCCGATACCCGTTGTGGTATGGATTCCTGATAACGTAAAGGATTCTTCCCCCATAGAGATACACCTCTGTGAGAAAGGTAAGGCATGGTATCTCAACGACTACCTGAAACAGGATTTTGTGTCAGACGGTCGTATCATCATCGCAGCTGATTTCCGTGGGGTGGGAGAGACCGAGGATCCTTATCTCTATAACCTTACCAAATACTGGAACAGCGACTATCGTTCGGCTGCCGTGAGTTTACATGTGGGAAAACCCTTAATAGGACAGCGCGTGGCAGACATGCACACGCTATTGAATTTCTGTCAACAAGATAAGAACCTGAGGAATCATCGCATCGAGGTGGTTGCCGACGGTCTGTATGGTCCGGTCATGATGCATGCCGCAGTGCTTGATGACCGTATCAGCAAGGCGATGCTCACACGTACGATCAAGACATGGCGTGATTACCTGGAGCATCCCATGCAATACGACATGTTGAGAAACGTCGTTCCCGGTGCCTTGCAATACTACGATCTGCCAGATCTGCTTCGACTCTCTGAGGGGAGGGTGCGGATAACTGATTAACCCATCATCAATCACCAATTAACGATCATCATCCATTATGAAAAGAACGATATTACTAATCACCTGTTGCCTTATCTGTGCATTTGTCAGTGCCAAGCGCCACGTATCACTCGATCCTTCTGATCCCGTCGTTTTCAAGGGCTCCTATATCCTCTACAGGAATCAGAAGATCGTGCTCAACGAGAAGAATATCTACCTTGATGCCACTCTCACTGAGAAGGATTGTAAGAAACACAAATATGTCTATCGCACCTTCCAAGAGGCTGTGGCCAATCTGAAGGCAGGAACAGGTGCGGATGATCGCATGACGATCTATGTGGCTCCTTACGTCTATTGGGTGGATAATCCCGACGATCCTGCTATCAGACGGCCGGAACCCGGCTCTGGCAGTCCTATCGGCATGCATATCCGTTGTCCGTGGCTACGTATCATGGGCCTCACCCGGCAACCTCAGCATGTGATCTTTGCCAGTAACCGTGGACAGTCGCAAGGCTCCTATGGCAACTTCACCATGTTTTATTTCCATGGCGACGGACTGTCACTGAACAATCTTACTTTCGCCAACTACTGTAATATCGATCTGGAATACCCCCTGTTGCCGGCACTCAATCGCAAGAAACGTATGGATGCCATCACACAGGCACAGTTAGCCTTTGCCGATGGCGACCGCTTGGAGGCACACAACTGCCACTTTATCAGTCGTCTGAACACCTGTCCGTTGAACGGAGGAAAGCGCACGCTCTTCGAGAACTGCCACTTCGAGAGTACCGACGATGCCCTCTGCTCGAATGGTGTCTATGTACATTGCGACTTCGATTTCTATGGCACGATGCCCTTCGGCCATACGAATAAGACAGGAGCCGTGATGTTCGACTGCGACCTGCGAACGATTGTGTCAGAACTGGATATCCAGCGTACTCACCAACATCTCATCAAAGGGAATGGCAATCCGCTCACCTTGATAGACTGCAGGTTCCACACCCCGCAAGGCGTACAGGTAGGATGGACACCCAATCCACAACCCTTTGTGCGCTATTACCTGTCGAACGTCACCCATAACGGTCGTCCGGCACGTATGTCGGAAGAGTATCCCGAAGTAACAGTGGACATCACAGACAAGCCACTCCTGCAAGCTTATAAGGTGAGGGTGGGAGAGAAGGTGATCTACAACACCTATAATCTCCTCGGTGGCACCGACGGATGGGATCCCTTGCATGTAAAAGAGCAGATCCTTCAGGAAGAGCAGCGCACCGGCAGAAGCCTTCACGACCTGCCCACGTTCTTGGGGGTATCGCAACGAACGGTCAGCCTGGAGGAAGGACAACCGTCTGTAGAGATGTCGGTAGTTGCGGAAACCTTCGATCAGCGACCTGTACCGATGGAGGGATTCTATTGGCATACGCAACGCTCCGACTTGGCAAATATCCATGTCTCCAAGGACGGCTTCTGCCAGGTAGAGAGTGTTAACCAGACAGATAGTGTGAAGACCACATTGGTAGATGTCACTACCGATTATGGTTTGGAGAGTGCCCTCTCGGTCATAGCGGCGCCTCGCACCTTAGCAGCTCCCCACTTTACTCAGCAGCCCGTCATCACCAGACAACAGTCAGACAAGCTTCAGGTAAGCTATCAGTTGGACAGCAGCCGCCCGGATCACTCTCTGATCACCTGGTATCGTTGTGATGACAACCAAGGAAACGGAGCAAGAAAGGTATCTGAAAGCCGACTCGACCAACCGGAATATACCTACCGTTTACAACCTGCCGATGAGGGGAAATATATCTTAGCAAGCATCAGTCCTAAGACGATTCGCAGCCATGAGGGCACACCTGTCCATATCCTGTACAATCAAGTCATCCAGCATGAGGATATTCAGCAATGGAACATCGTGGAGACCGACTTCCAGAATTTCCCTGCCGACGATCAGCCGGCACTGATTCCCGGTTGTTGGACTATCGATGGCTACAAACCGAAAGATACCGATTTCTACGACTGGCAGGCCAAGGGTAATAACTGGAAATACCAGTCGGGCTCTGGTGGTCATCGTGGCTACGGACTCTGCCAGTTGCAGAAGGGTGCCCGTTTGCGCTACACCCCTACCAAGGAACAGCAGGGAGATATGGATATCCTATTAAAGGTAGATGTGGGTAAGGAGATCGGACAGGGCTTCGCCAGTGCCACCGGACAGTATCTCGACATATGCATCCGTTTCGATACAGAGACGCTCACCGGATATGCCCTCCGCATTATCCGCACTACCAAGTACGCCAATGCCGTGGATATGCAACTGATGCGCTATGACCATGGCAACACCACCATGATCGGAGAGCCCATCAGCACCACCTGCTTTATCAGTCCGTGCACCATCCATGTGTGGACGAAGGGTAATCAACTCCGTGCACATGTTGAGACGGCAGGAAAACAACGGAAGAGCGAGTTGGCCGACCATGTCGATCTGCAGACCACCATCCAGCAAGAACCATATTATGGCGCCGCCTTCCAGTTCACCGGCTCCTGCGGTGGCAGTGCCATTATGTTCCATCATCTGCGGATGGAGTGGGGGAAATAGATCAAAGTTGGACGGAGCTGAAATGATCCGGTCCTTTGGATATACATAGAAGTTATTCAATTCGCAGCAAATGATGACCCAAAATAATCGTGATTCTCTTTGCAGGATGAAAAAGATTCTCTATATTTGTCAGTGGTATACAAACGATTAAGTAATCGCTAAAAATCAACAATATATGAAAAAGAAAAGAATTCTATTATTGTTTGTAATAACTATGATTGTTGCGGGAATGGTTAGCGCACAGTCTTACACGGACAGACAAAAGAATACCTGGAGAATTGTTCCAAAGGTAGGAGGAACAATGACGAGGCCTTTCAAGAAACTGGTAAAAGATGACTTTAGTATGAGTCCTACCATCGTAGACAAGTTAGGGTACACCTTAGGAGTAGATGCAGAATACTGGTTACGTAATACTATGAACCTCTCGTTTGGCCTTTCCTACGTATTGGAGAGGTATGATGGAAAGGTACATAGCTTCTATTGGAATGGTAGAGGTGGCACCTATGGTTATCTGACATCTATCAAATCCTTACGTCTTCCCATAATGGCTAATTATTACTTTGCCAAATCGTATTTCGCAGGCATAGGCATAGAACCATGGTATGTCCTTAACCATAAAAAAAGCATTGGAGAAATCTCTGATGTCAAAAACTTTTTTGTGGCCATACCTATCGCAATAGGTTTTGACGCAGGCGAATTAAAGTTAGAACTCACATACCACATCACAACACAGAAAGTAGGTGGTGTTTCTAACAATACCCTTATGCTTACAGCAGGACTTCCCATCAACTTATAAACGAACTATAGGAAACGGGGACTCTAAGTTTGTGCACTCTATAAAATAAGAGTGAAGAATTTGCTTAATCGCGGCCGAATCCTTACCTTTGTTGTCAGAAG
>CADBSW010000032.1 GCA_902797505.1 uncultured Prevotellaceae bacterium
AATTAAAGAGAAACACCTGAAAATATTTTCTGTCAGTGAATTTGCTGCTTATCTTTGCAATGTCTAAAGGACAAAAGACATCAATAACAAATAAGTAAATTTAGTATTAACAATTAAAAGACAACGATTATGAAGGCAATTTTAAATTCACAGAAGAAGAGCGGTAAGATTAGTGGTTTTATGTTTTTGGCTATGTGCACAGGCATGACCCCTCGCTCATAAGTAACGATACCACACCATACAAATAAGGTATTAACTTTAAATGTATTAATTTAAAACCGCAAGAGTTATGGTAGCTAATATATTTAAAAATGGCATGAGTTGGTTCACCATGGGTGCCAAGTCTGTGGAGATATTTGAAGATGTGACATTATTCCATCAGAGAAAATTCATGATCAAATAATAGTTGATAGAATAGTTTGACGATAAAGATACAATAGGGTCAGATACAATCATCAAATGAGGATGATATGCATCTGTCCCTATTTTTTTTGCTCCAAACAGAAACTATTTTATGAAATATTTTATATATTTGCAATCAAATTAATTCGTTTATCATTAAAATGATTGCTTGATATGACTAAACAAGAATATGAGGATCGTATTGCCGAACTGGAGCATCAGGTGGAAGAACTGCGGCTGACACAGTTCGACCTTGTCAACCGTAATATGTTGCTGGCACAGCAGTTGGATGTCTATTATGATGTGCGCCGACGGATACAGATGTTGAAGGAACTGGTGATCAGACATAAAGAATTGCTCCGCCATGCCGATCTGCGTGATGATGATGAGCTGATGGCTATCATCGAGACGAAGTTGGAGGAGAGTCTGGCTTATCAGGATCCCGACTACAGTCAGAAGGAGGTGGCCGAACTGGTAGGTACTACCCAGACGCGCATCGTGGAGTTGTTCCGCCATTCACCTGTACATAAGACGGTGGATGACTATCTCGACTACCTGCGATTGTTGCGCTCGATGTATTACCTGCAGGAGAAACCCATGTGGGGTGTGGCTGCCTGTGCACAGGAAGCAGGCTTCTCTGTGATACGTACTTTCAACAGGAAATTCCAGGATGCTATCGGCATGACACCACATGAGTTCCGTATGCTCTTGGCCGACGGCAGAAATAATATGCAGACGAATAACCAATAGTGGTTATTCGTCATCGTCATCATCATCCCAGTCATCATCAAAACCGAAGATGACGGGCTCTGTGAAGGCTTCCATGGCACGGCGATCTTTCTTGGTAGGTCGCCCCGTGCCTCGGGCACGATCAATAAATCCACTGATCCTGCTCATCTCCAACAACTCATATTGCTTGGGATCGGTGACATTCTCATAGATCTCAGGCACCAGTTTGGCTCCCACACGCTGCTCGATACATTTCAATACTTTGAAAGAGTAGGTGACAGGGGGCTTCTTCACATCTACCACCTCGCCTACCTTCAGCGGTCTGCTGGGCTTTACGTTCACCCCATTGATGGTGACACGCCCGTTCTTACACGCATCGGCGGCGATGGTGCGTGTCTTGAAGATACGTGAGGCCCACAGCCATTTGTCTATCCTTGCCTGATCTTTCTCCATGGTTATGCTTCTTTCTTTGCAGGTTGTTGGGGTGTCTTACCTTTCTTATTATATTGGTTCATCGTGATATCGATGCCTGCCAATACAAAACTCTTGATGATCTCTACGGCGGTATCGATGGCCGGCTGCAGGATCTGCTGCTCCTCTGCTGAGAAGTTGCCCAGCACCCAGTCTACCTGATGCCCTTGCTGGAAGGTGTTGCCGATACCCATTCTCAGTCGAGGATACTGCTGTCCGATCAACTGCTGGATATGCCCGAGTCCGTTATGACCGCCGTTGCTGCCGTTACCCTTCAGTCGGAAGGTGCCTAAGGGGAGGGCCAGCTCATCCACGACGACAAGCATGTGCTGCTGGTCGATATTCTCTTTCTGCAACCAGTATCTCACCGCGTTGCCACTGAGATTCATAAACGTGGTGGGTTTCAGCAGAATGATCTTCCTGCCCTTCAGTGATGTCTCGGCCACATAGCCGTAACGCTTATCCTCAAAAATAATATTGGACGCCTTAGCAAAAGCGTCCAATACCATATATCCTGTGTTGTGGCGATTCCCGGCGTATTGGTCACCGGGGTTTCCCAAACCAACAATCAGATACTTTTCCATCTGTACCTCTTCTTTTTCTTGATGAGAGAATAAAGAGCGTAACAGATTACTCAGCTGCTTCAGCATCTTGAGCGGCAGCGTTAGACTTACGTGTAGCCTTGATGGTGCAAACCACAACCTCCTTGCTGGTAGCCATCTCCAGGTTGTCGAACTGCAGCTGACCTACCTTAATGCTCTTACCGATAGTCAGGTTGGTAACGTCGATGTCGAGTGTCTCAGGAATGTCGGTGTACTTAGCGGTAACGTTCACCTTACGTACGATCAGACTCAGACGACCACCGTCGCGAACACCCTGTGCCAAACCGTTCAGTTTAACAGGAATACCGATAGTGATAGGCTTCTCAGCGTTGATCTCATAGAAGTCAGCGTGCAACAGCTGATCTGTTACTGGGTGGAACTGCAGCTCCTTGATGATAGCCTTGTGCATCTCACCGTCGATCTCGAGGTTAACAACATAGATGTTGGGAGAGTAAACTACCTTACGCATCTCAGCGGCAGTCACAGCGAATGCCAATGCCTCTGGCAGGTTGTTCTCACCTCTCTTCTCACCATAGAGGTTACAGGGAATCAGTCCCTCTTTTCTCAACTCACGGGTAGCCTTCTTACCGGTCTCGGTTCTTTTCTGACCTTTTACAGCAATTTCTTTCATAATTAAATGTGTTACTCTAAATTAAGTTGTTAAACAAAAATGCTTAATTCACCATCACACGAGAATGTGCTTCGGAAAAAGCGGTGCAAAATTACAACAATTCTTTCAATTTACAAAATAATTCTTTCTAAAAACATCTATACATTCTGTTTTTAACTGCTATGTCATAAAAAACATGCTATTTTCTTGCAAATCTAACCTATTTTCTATAATTTTGCAAACGAAATACACATCGATTACTATAAGGAACGACAAGCGAAAATGATAAATAGGGAACTCATAAGAATTAAGATTGTCCAGCTTACATACGCTTATTACCAGAATGGTAGTAAGAATATGGACAGTGCTGAGAAGGAATTATTGTTCAGTCTGGCTAAATCCTACGACTTATACAATTACCTGTTGTCGCTTATTGTGGCTATTACAAAGGAGGCGCGGCATTTTGTAGAGGTAGGTACAGCGCGTGCCAAGCGTGAAGGACTCCCGGAGCCTTCTGACAAGTTTGCATACAATAAGTTTGCCTTGCAGCTGGAAGAGAACAAGATGCTCAACGAGTTTGAGGAGAGTCAGAAACAGACATGGGAGAACGACGTGGAGTTTGTGCGTAAGCTCTACCTGCTCATCCAGCAGTCGCAGGTCTATACCGACTATATGGAGAGCGATGACGACTCGTATGAGGCTGACCGTGAGTTGTGGCGCAAACTGTATAAGACCTTCATCATGGAGAATGATGACTTGGATGCATTGTTGGAGGAGAAGAGCCTGTATTGGAATGATGATAAAGAGGTGGTGGATACCTTTGTGCTGAAGACCATCAAGCGCTTTGATCCGAAGAACAAGTCGAAGCAGGAACTGCTGCCAGAGTACAAGGATATCGAAGAGAAGGACTTTGCCCGTAAACTCTTCCGTGCCACGATCCTCAATGCCGACCAGTATCAGCGTTACATGAGTGAGACCAGCCGCAACTGGGATTTCTCCCGATTGGCTTATATGGATGTGGTGATCATGCAGATTGCTATTGCTGAGATGCTCACCTTCCCATTGGTACCTGTCAATGTCACGATCAACGAGTATGTCAATCTGGCCCGTATGTATAGTACGCCGAAGAGCGCCAACTATATCAATGGTATGCTTGATGCCATTGCCCGTTACCTGATTCATACCGGTAAGATGATGAAGGTGATGCCTGAGCGCCCCGAGAAAACAAATAAGGATAATCAAACAAATAAAGAATAAGTATGACAACAGTATTTTTGGCTGCTCAGGCAGCACAGGGACAAGGTGGCAGTATGAGCTTCCTGATTATGATGGTAGCTCTGTTTGCTATCATGTGGTTTTTCATGATCCGTCCGCAGCAGAAGAAACAAAAAGAGATCCGTGCTTTCCAGAATGCGCTTCAGGAAGGTTCAAAGGTTGTTACCGGTGGTGGTATCTATGGAACAGTAAAGCGTATCGATGCTGCAACAAATACGATAGAGGTAGAGATTGCACGTGGCGTGGTGATCCGCGTAGACCGTGGATATGTCTTCGCTGACGCTTCTTCATCTGTACAGGCACAGCCTAAATAAACATGTCGTCACGCACTACCCAATTCATCAGAAATCTCTTGTTCAGTTGGATGAACAAGGAATTTCTGATTTTCTTGTTTTTCCTCCTGCTCAGTGGCATCTTCTGGCTGATGATGGCTTTGAACGATACCTACGAGCGAGAGGTAAAGATACCATTGTCTCTTGACAAGATACCGAAGAAGGTAGTGGTGACAAGTAATACGGAGGACACCCTGCGAGTGACGCTACGTGACAGGGGATTCTCTCTGGCACCCTATATATATGGTGGGGCGATGCCGATAACCATCAATTTCAACTCGTATAATAAAGGGAATGGTAAGGGCGTCGTCACCTCGTCAGAGTTGCAAAAACTGATTTATCAGCATCTGTTCAAGTCGACAAAGATCGTTTCGCTCAAGCCCGACCGCTTTGACTATACCTATAACTACGGTGAGAGTAAGAAGGTGGGCTTGCGATTGCAGGGTACGCTTGTGCCCAGTCAGAGCTATTATATCGCTAAGGTGAAGTTCAATCCTGAGCAGGTTACGGTATATGCAGGCAAGGCGAAGCTCGATAGTATAAAGAGTATTGCCACCGAGCGGATGGATTTGCGTAACCTATCTGATACGATCGTCAAGACAGTCAATCTGGCGAAGATCAGTGGCGTGAAATGTGTCCCGTCGAAGGTGGAGGTGTCTATCTACCCGGATATCCTCACCGAGGCAAGTATCGAAGTGCCTGTCACGACGATCAACACCCCACCGGGAAAGATCCTCAGAACATTCCCGTCACGTATCAAGGTGATATTCGTGGCCGGTGCATCCACCTTCCGTAGTATCCACCCTGAACAGTTTTCTGTAATAGCCGATTATAACGATATCGTGGCTAATCCTTCAGAGAAATGTAAGCTGTATGTGAGGATGGCTCCTCATGGCGTAAGAAATCCACATCCGGAGATTGATCAGGTAGACTATCTTTTAGAAGGAGAATAACATGGAAAAGCGTAGGATTGCTATCACGGGCGGTATTGGCAGTGGAAAGAGTTATGTATGCCGGTTGTTGGAGAAACGTGGCATCGTGGTTTACGACTGCGACTCGAATGCCAAACGACTGATGGTTGACTCGCCTGTTATTAGAAAAGGACTACAGCAACTGATAGGGGAGGAGGCATATATAGACGGACGACTCAACAAACCGGTGATTGCTTCCTTCATGATGCAGTCGGATGAGAACACCCTGGCTGTTAATGCCATCGTTCATCCCGCGGTATACCAGGATTATCTTGCAGCAGAGACCGAGTGGATGGAGAGTGCCATCTTGTTTGATAGCGGACTATACCGACACTTCGATATCATCATCTGTGTGAGTGCTCCTGAGGAAGTGCGTATCCAGCGGGTGATGCAGCGTGATGGTATCAGCAGGGAGAAGACGTTGGAGTGGATCAACAAACAGTGGCCGCAAGAGGATGTCATCGCAGGAAGTGATTATGAGATCGTCAATGATGGCATCATGGACTTAGATAAACAAATAGATAATATATTACATCAATTAAAAGATTAAAGAATAATGGTACAGACAATTCTTTCTGTTTCCGGAAAACCGGGACTTTATAAATTAGTGTCAAGAGGTAAGGGTAATCTGATCGTTGAGGCATTGGACGATACACATAAGCGTATGCCGGTATTCGCTACCGATCGTGTCACCTCACTGGCAGACATCGCTATGTATACCGATGCTGAGGATGTTCCCTTGATGACCATCCTGGCAAATCTGCGCAATAAGGAGAACGGCAACGAGATATCTTTCAATTTCAAGAAGTGTAAGAGTGAGGAACTGCGCAGCTATTTCGCAGAGATCCTTCCTGACTTTGATCGTGACCGCGTACACGACAGCGATATCCGTAAGCTCTTCACTTGGTATAATATCCTTGTAAAGAACGGTATCACCGACTTCGAGGAGGAGATGCGCCCGACAGAGGGTGATAATATCGACGACCGTAAGGAGATGGAATAAAAAGGGCGTTGACAATATGTCTTACTGGGAGTGCCAAAATGGCACTCCTTTTTGTTTGGTATGTATCTTGCATAAAAGGTAGATGAACATCCGAAGCTACTTGATGCGAAGGGTGATAAATAAGTTAATCATTAAAAAATAAATAGGAGGTAATAATTATGTTGTATCCAACATTTGCAAGAAGAAGTAACTGGTTGCCAGAAGTGTTCAATGATTTCTTTGATACAGATATCGTATCGAGAGTAAATGTAACGGCGCCGGCCATCAACGTAAAAGAGAGTAAGACTGAGTATACCGTAGAACTGGCTGCTCCGGGCATGAAGAAGGAGAATTTCATGGTGACCATCAACCATGAGGGTAACCTGAATATCAAGATGGAGAATAAGAAGGAGGCTAATGAGGAGGATAAGAGCGTGCACTACCTGCGCCGCGAGTTCTCTTACTCAACCTACGAGCAGACACTGATCCTGCCGGATGACGTGAACCGTGATAAGATTGCCGCAAACGTAAACGATGGTGTCTTGACCGTAGTGCTGCCGAAGATCGTGAAGGAAGAGGTAAAGGTGGCCCGTCAGATATCTGTAGGATAAAAGATTAGAAAACATGATAATAAAGGAGTGCATATCAACAAGAGATATGCACTCCTCTTTTTGTATTCAATTAAAAACGGGGATTTACATCCCCGCCTATACTCAGCCGCCCTAAAGGGCTATAATAACCCTGAACCCTCATCCCGGACTTGATCCGGGATCTCATCCTTTGTTTGCATCAGATTGCGGGTCAAGCCCGCAATGAGGGAATAGCCCTAAACGCTAAACCATTATCTCAATGTCTGGAGATAGCGCTCAGCCTCCAGGGCAGCCTTACAACCGGTACCTGCCGCAACGATGGCCTGACGGTAGTTGGGATCGCAAACATCACCGGCTACGAAGACACCAGGAACCTTCGTTGACTGGGTATTACCGATCGTCTTGATATATCCAACCTCGTCGGTATCCAACCACTCTTTGAAAACATCAGAGTTGGGCTTATGACCGATAGCGAGGAAGAATCCGTCGATAGCCACATCATAGTGGGTCTCATCAGCCTCACCCTTACGCTTTACTACGTGCATACCTTCCACACCGTTTTCTCCATACAGTCCGGTAGCGTTATGCTCAAAGAGAATCTCGATATTCTCGGCTTCCATCACACGCTCCTGCATGATCTTAGAGGCGCGCAGGAAGGGCTTACGTACCACGAGGTATACCTTCTTGCACAATCCTGACAGGTAGAGGGCATCCTCACAGGCAGTGTCACCACCACCTACTACGGCACACACCTTCTTACGATAGAAGAAACCGTCACAGGTAGCACAGGCACTCACACCCATACCATTGTATTTCTTCTCGTCTTCCAATCCTAAATACTTCGCACTGGCACCAGTGGCGATAATCACAGTATCGGCAGCTATCTCATGACCTTCCTCTGTGGTGAGCACATAAGGAGCCTTACTGAAATCAGCTTTCACAATGACACCGTCACGGATATCCGCACCGAAACGCTCTGCCTGCTCGCGGATCTCCATCATCATCTGATTGGCATCCACACCCTCGGGATAACCAGGGAAGTTCTCTACGATTGTTGTCTGTGTCAGCTGACCACCCGTCTGCATACCACAGTATTCTACCGGTTGGATATTGGCTCTACCGGCATAAATAGCAGCAGTGTACCCAGCGGGTCCACTGCCGATAATCAAACATTTTACATGTTCCATAATATTGCTAATAAATTATTGGGCTAATAGTTCTTCGATCTTTGCTGCGATAACCTCCACCTTTGTCGTAGGCTCAAAGCGGGCAATGACCTGACCTTTCTTGTTAGTCAAGAACTTGGTGAAGTTCCACTTGATATCTGCCTTCTCCTTATAATTGGGATCAGCCTTCGTGAGCATGTCATCAAGGATGTGGGCGATAGGATGCTCCATATCCCATCCGGCAAAACCTTTCTGCTCCTGCAGGAACTGATACAAGGGATCTGCATCCGGACCGTTTACTTTAATCTTCTTGAAGCGTGGGAACTCTGTGCCGTAGTTCAACTTACAGAATTCATGAATCTCTTCGTCACGTCCGGGAGCCTGCTGACCAAACTGGTTGCAGGGGAAATCCAAAATCTCAAAACCCTGACTGTGGTATTTCTCATAGAGTTTTTCCAGTTCTTCGTACTGGGGAGTAAAGCCGCATTTCGTAGCGGTGTTCACGATGAGCAGCACTTCATTGGCATATTCTTTCAAAGAAACATCTTTCCCTTTTCTGTCCTTGACAGAGAAATCATAAACGGTTTTCATTTCTGTATACTAATTATAAATATATTTTTATCCTGACAAAGATAATCATTTTATTTTATAAACAAACATTTACCGCCTATTTTATCGATTTTTAACCGATGAAAATAGGCGGCAGTGTCGTGAAGATTATTCATCCAACTTGATGACCTGATCGGTGAGGTTCTCCTTCAACTTGTTATATCCGTAGTTCCAACCGTAATCTAACCGTTCAAATTCGAAGGAAGCCAGGTATTCGCCGGTGTAGTAGTCGTGGAACTCACCATAAAACTCATTCATCCACAGTCTGTAGTTGTAGATGGCGATATGGGTGCCATCGTAGTAGTCGATGTAAATCACGTGGTTACGAACAGAGTAGTTGAAACCTGTCACAGAAGAATAGTAGCGACCGTTATAGTCAACCTCCCTACCGGAGCCCTCGGCATAGAGATAGGGGTCCTTATAGAATTCCAACTGTACGTCGGTCCACTCTGTGGTATAACCGTAACGACGATCGAAATACTCGCTCTTTACAGAGCCAACCCATGTTCCTTCGAGGTTGTATGCTACATCCTCGTCATCTTCCTCGCAGGAAACTATTGTCATCGACAGCATGGCCAGTAGTACCATAACCATCAAGTTAGTCATTCGCTTCATAGTCGTAATCGTTTAAATGAGTAAACTTATCTTTTATTTCTACTGCAAAGATAAGGTTTCTTACAGATACCACAAAGGTAATTCCTATAAAAGAAATAGGGAAATCCCTATTGGATTCCCCATACATTGAGTGAGTAGCTGCTCTCCACCTTTTTCTCTTCATTGTCGGGCAGGTTACAGAAGAAGTCGATGCCTGTCTTCTGTTCCAACTGGTCGATGCTCATGGCATAGTCGGATAGCGGGTCACTGCCATGGTCGTTGTTGTCATGCTTGATGTAGAAGCCGATGGCCGCATAACCGGTCTTGTTCTTTGCCAGACAAGCCACGAAGAAGTATTTGGGAACGATCAGTTGATTCTTGATGCGCATGAGGATATTCTCCTCACTATCGATCGTACCACCCTTACATACATACAGGGTGTCGGTAGAGCGGAGATCAGCCCATTCACGCACTTTCCCTTCTAGACGGAACCAAGGACTATACTCAGAATTATTATTCAAACGAGAATTGAAAGCACCGTATTGAGGATGGATATTACTGTAATAAAAGGTTTGTTTGTTAGCTGATACGGAATACTGGCGGTCGGCAGAGGGGATGATGTGCCCTCTCTGAAATCCCGATCCGGAGTAATAATAAGAATATCTATCTTCAATGTCTAAGCGGTAAGCGGAAGGGATGTCGGGATCTTCAATAAATTCCGGATATCGTCCGGCATTGCCACCCCATTTCTTATTTATCATCTGATAGCAAGTCCATCGCTGTGCCTTCAGGCTCTTATCCCATTCGATGGAGTAGTTCACGCCATCAGGATCGGGTGAGTTGTTCACCTTGTGGATGACCACAAAACTGTTGTTGTCGCCTTTCACCTTTGGAAATTCCAATCTGCTGATTTCCGGTTGGGTGACAGAAATATTACGGTTGGTGTTGGCATTTGCATTGGATGAGCCACCACCGTTATCATCATCGTCGCTGCCTCCACAAGCAGTGAAAAGCAATAATGACATACTGAGCAAAGACAGATATATTGGATATTTCATAGGCTTAACAAGAAAAAAGGTGCGTCAGCGGGCATATGCAACTACTCGCTGACGCACCTTATGATAATGTATTATATAATAAGGTATATAATTACTTCTTAGCAGTACTCTTAGCGTAACGGCTCATGAAGCGGTCAACACGACCTGCGGTGTCCACGAGCGTGCTCTTACCAGTATAGAACGGGTGAGAGGTGTTAGAGATTTCTACTTTTACCACTGGGTAAGTTTCGCCTTCAAATTCTACTGTCTCTGTTGTCTTGCATGTAGAACGTGTAAGGAACATATCGCCGTTGGACATATCACGGAATACGACGGGGCGATAGTTTTCTGGATGAATACCT
>CADBSW010000033.1 GCA_902797505.1 uncultured Prevotellaceae bacterium
AGTCGTGCATCTTTATCACAGAGGGTGACTCTGCCAGCGGAAGTATCACGAAGAGCCGCGATGTGAACACACAGGCGGTGTTCTCTTTGCGAGGCAAGCCGCTCAACTGCTTCGGACTGACAAAGAAGGTGGTCTATGAGAACGAGGAGTTTAATCTGCTACAGGCTGCTCTTGACATCGAGGAGGGACTCGACTCGCTGAGATATAATAAGGTGATTGTGGCTACCGATGCTGATGTGGATGGTATGCATATCCGTCTGTTGATCATCACATTCTTCATGCAGTTCTTCCCCGAACTGATCAAGAAAGGTCATGTATATGTTTTGCAGACGCCCCTGTTCCGCGTGCGTGCCAAGCGTACTAAGATTAAGAATAAGAAGGTGATCGCTGCAGAGGATGAGAAGATCGCTGCCCAGAACGGTAAGAAGAGTGATTACATCACCCGTTACTGTTATAGTGAGGAGGAACGTGTGAATGCCATCAAGGACTTAGGACCCGATCCGGAGATCACCCGATTTAAAGGACTTGGAGAGATATCACCCGATGAATTCGCCGGTTTTATCGGTCCGGATATCCGTCTGGAGCAGGTCACCCTGCATAAGACGGACCAGGTGCAGAAATTATTAGAGTATTATATGGGCAAGAATACTATGGAGCGTCAGAACTTCATCATCGACAACCTGGTGGTGGAGGAAGACCGTCCGGATGAGCCCGAGGTTTATGATTGAGTTTTTTAAGGTCTTTAAGGTCTTTAGGGTCCTTAAAGTCCTTAAGGTCTTTAACCAATAATTAATAAGGATAATGAAAAGAATAAATCTTTCTTTGCTAATTGTGCTGCTTGTGATGGGCGGATTCTATTTTCCAGCCCAGGCCCAGTTCCGTATCAATATGGGATCGGATAGTCCGTTACGCAAGCTCCAGTTGGCAGAGATGATCATCAACGCACAATATGTAGATACCGTCAATGAGACGAAGTTGGTAGAGGATGCTATCCGTGGAATGCTCGAGAAGCTTGACCCGCATTCCACCTATTCCACACCCAAGGAGGTGAAGGCCCTGACAGAACCCTTGCAGGGTAACTTCGATGGTATCGGCGTGCAGTTTAATATGGTAGAGGATACCCTCATCGTGATCCAGCCAGTGGTGAAAGGTCCATCGGAGAAGGTGGGTATCCTTGCGGGTGACCGTATCGTCATGGTGAACGACACCTCGATTGCCGGTGTGAAGATGTCACGCGAGGAGATCATGCGCCGTCTCCGCGGTCCACGGGGTAGTAAGG
This sequence comes from uncultured Prevotellaceae bacterium, assembly GCA_902797505.1. Taxonomy (GTDB): domain Bacteria; phylum Bacteroidota; class Bacteroidia; order Bacteroidales; family Bacteroidaceae; genus Prevotella. The sequence continues at coordinate 1,280 of CADBSW010000033.1, forward strand.
TTAAGTTAGGAGTGATCCGTCGTACGGTGCCCGAAATGATCGATTTCATCGTGACACGTGATAAGATTCCCGTGAAGAGTCTGGATGCGGCATACATCATCCGTCCGGGTATTGGTTATATCCATTTCGGCAATTTCGGGGCTACTACCTATGAGGAAGTGATGAAAGCGCTTAAATCGTTGAAAGAGCAAGGCATGCAGCGGTTGATCCTCGACTTGCAGGATAATGGCGGTGGATATCTGCAGGCTGCCGTAGCGATTGCCAATGAGTTCTTGCAAGATGGTGACCTCATTGTATATACCGAGGGCCGCAAGGTGAAGCGACAGGAGTATCATGCTACGGGGCGTGGTGCGATGACCACAGGTAAGGTGGTGGTGCTTGTAAATGAGCTGACCGCCTCTGCCGCAGAGATTCTCTCCGGAGCCATCCAAGATCAAGACCGTGGTATCATCGTCGGGCGACGTACCTTTGGAAAAGGATTGGTGCAGCGCCCCATCGACTTGCCTGATGGCAGTATGATCCGGCTGACCATTGCCCATTATTACACCCCCACAGGTCGTTGTATCCAGAAACCTTATAAGAAGGGTGACCTGAAAGAATATGAGATGGATTTTGAAAACCGACTGAAGCATGGTGAACTAACCAACCGCGACAGTATCCATTTTGCTGATTCCTTGAAGTACCAGACCCTGCGTCAGCATCGTACGGTTTATGGCGGTGGTGGCGTGATGCCCGATGAGTTCGTGCCCCTTGACACCCTCCAATATACCCGATTCCATCGACAGATAGCGTCAAAAAATATTATCATCAACAGTACGCTGAGGTATGTTGATGATCATCGTAAACAGTTGAAGGCTGAGTATCCTGCCTTTGAAAAATATAATAAGGAGTTTGAGGTTCCTCAGTCGATGATTGATGAGATTCTTCGTGAGGCTGAGAAACAGAAGGTCAAGGCAAAGGATGATGAGGAAATTGCCCGCACGTTACCTTACCTGAAGCGTCAGCTCAAGGCGTTGATAGCTCGTGATATCTGGGATATGAGTGAGTATTTCCAGATTATGAACGAGACCAATGATATCGTGATGAAAGGCTTGGAGGTGATCAGTAGGGACTAATGTTCTCTACTGAATCATTTCCCGGTTCTTAATGCCAGGGCTTTATCTTCTGCGGCTTCCATGAGTTCGCGCTCCCCCGGACCTTTGTCGTTGAGTCCGCAAAGGTGCAGGATACCATGGATAATCACACGATAAAGCTCTTCTTCATATACCTTCCCGAACAGTTCTGCATTACTCTTGACGGTGTCGAGCGAGATTACCAGGTCTCCGTTGATCACATCGCCCTCATCATAGTCGAAGGTGATGATATCGGTGTAGTAGTCGTGCCCCAGATACTCATTGTTCACTTCAAGGATCTTCTCGTCATCCACAAAGAGATATCCCACTTCTCCTACTTTCTTGCCATAGGAAGCAGCCACAGCCTTGATCCATGCGGTGGTCTCTCTCTTGCGTATCTTCGGCATCTTCACGCCTTCTGCCTGGTATGTAATCATCGTTATTGGTTTTAGTCTGTTGTTAAAGGGTTATATGCTGTTAAGGTAAGAACTCGGAAACATCCTTGCCATAGTGCATCAGTTCGCGCACCATTGACGAACTGATGTGTGCCAGTTGGGGATCGGCACATATCAGCAGAGTCTCCACATTACCGATCTGTTTGTTGATCTCTGCCATCTCGCGCTCATACTCAAAGTCTTTTACCGAGCGGATGCCCTTGATGATATACTGTGCTTGTTCGCGATGGGCCAGATCGACAGCCAGGTCCTTATATACCTTCACCTCAATCTTGGACTCCTGGGCATAGATGCGTGCGATATTGGCACAACGCTCCTCTGCCGGTGTCTGTCCTTGTTTGTGCACATTCGTCTCCACCACGCCGATTACGATGCGGTCGAAGAGGGGCAGCATCCGTCTGACGATATTGTCATGACCGATGGTATAGGGATCGAAACTGCCTGTAAAAACACCTGTTTTCATCGTCTGTATTATTCAAAAAGATTGGGTTCCATGATATTTCCGTTGTACGGATTGCGACCGAAATGACGATATGCCAGTTCGGTAACCATCCTTCCGCGAGGGGTGCGCTTGATAAAGCCCTCCATGATGAGGAACGGCTCGTACACCTCCTCCACCGTTCCGCTATCTTCTCCGATGGCCGTGGCGATAGTAGAGATACCCACGGGTCCACCCTTGAACTTATCGATGATGGTGAGCAGGATCTTATTGTCGATTTCATCGAGTCCATACTGGTCGATATTCAGGGCGGCCAAGGATATTTTCGTGATGTAACTGTCTATTCGTCCGCTGCCCTTTACCTGTGCGAAGTCGCGTACCCGTCGCAACAGAGCATTGGCAATACGGGGCGTACCGCGTGAGCGGCGTGCGATCTCTACGGCGGCATCCTCGTCGATGGGTACCTCAAGGATCTTGGCACTACGCTTGATAATCTTCGTCAGCGTCTCAGGCTCGTAGTACTCCAGATGCAGGTTAATGCCGAAACGGGCACGTAGCGGGGCGGTGAGCAGTCCGCTGCGGGTGGTGGCACCCACCAGTGTGAAGGGGTTCAGACCGATCTGTATGCTGCGTGCCGAAGGACCTTTGTCGATCATGATGTCGATGCGGTAATCCTCCATAGCGGAATACAGGTACTCTTCCACAACGGGCGACAGACGATGGATCTCATCAATGAACAGCACATCGTTAGGCTCTAAGGATGTGAGGATGCCGGCTAAGTCGCCGGGCTTGTCGAGCACCGGACCGCTGGTAATCTTAAATCCTACGCCCAACTCGTTGGCGATGATATTACTCAGGGTGGTTTTTCCCAATCCCGGAGGACCGTGAAGCAAGGTGTGGTCAAGCGGCTCACCACGATATTTGGCGGCCTCCACGAATACCTCAAGGTTCTGCACCACCTGCTTCTGTCCGCTGAAATCCTTGAACTTCAGCGGGCGCAGTGCATTCTCGTATTCTTTCTCACTATTCGAAAGCGTCTCTTGTCTGATATCGAAATCCTCATCCATGTTTGCAAAGTTACATAAAAACGAGGGCAGAACAAAATAAGTTCACTTATTTTTTTTGCCGAGTGCATTGTAACTTCGGCGAAGCCAAAGTTGAAAGTCGAGTGGAATGCAAAAGAAAAGTACGTTTTTCTACTAGCAAAGGTCACCTTTTCTCCTACTTGTGATACTCTTTGCTGGTATCAAAAGGTACTATAACTTCCAAGCGATAGTTGTGCAGCAGTAAGAAATGGTCATTTGCGGTCATTAGTGTTAAAAATGACCAAATCTGTCGTAACATGCTTATATATAGTGTTTTACAAAATCGGTCATTTGGTCATTCGGTCATTCGCACCCTTTGTCACAATGTTGATCGAAAGCCGATTTTGTGAAAGCCTACGTACCTATTTAATAATACTGTTGTATAATATAATATATATATAATATTATAATAACTTACTATCGCGCCCAAGGTCGTGACATGCGACATGGGGTGCAAATGACCAAATGACCGAATGACCAAATGACCGAGACGATGGTTTTTCTTAAAAATAATTAATCGGGAAAAAATATCCGTCGATATACTTGATGATGGTGCCTTTATCTATTAACTTTGTATCGACCTTTTAAGGGTCGTCTTTAGATTAGTACTTTGCCGGAGTGATAAACACAGTTACAGATAATCCGGTTTTTCTGTCAAGTATTTGTCGAAATTAACGTTACCTTTACAAGGTATAATCGTCATTAAAAAAACTATTGATATGAAGAGAAAGTTTTTCTTGCTATACGTTTGCGTAGTCAGCTGTTTGTTGACATTTGCAGGGAATCACCCGATAGACGTGATTGTCGACTATCAGTATAAGGGTGCGGTAGTTCCTCAGGACTACCTCGGACTGAGCTACGAGACACGTATGGTATGTCCCGATGCCAATGGTAACTATTATTTCACACCGGAGAATACCAAGCTCGTGCGCATCTTCCAGACATTGGGTATAAAGAGTCTGCGTATCGGCGGCAGTTCTGTTGATCAGAAAGGAGCGCCGACACCCACCACTCAGGATGTGGATCATCTCTTCCGTTTTGCCAAGGCTGCCGGTGCGAAGGTGATCTACTCCGTGCGATTGAAGGACGGTTCTGCCACTTCTGCGGCTACCCTGGCGAAGTATATCTACGATAACTACGCCGACCAGCTGGATTATTTTTCTATCGGTAATGAACCGGGCTATTACAAAGATTATGAGGGAGCGCTGCAACCCCGTTGGGACTCAATCATGAAGGCCATGCGCAAGGTGGCTCCCAAGGCCCACTTCTGTGCCCCCGATGATAACCCCAATCCTATCCTCTGCGATAAGCTGTTGCGTGACTATCAGAACAACCCCATCAGTCTGATGACCCTGCACAGTTATCCCGGCGGTTGCTCGTATAAGAATCCAAACGATGCCAAGACGCATGCTGACCTGATACCATTCGACTACGTGGAGCGCAGTCATTTCCTGCTCTCTGATGAACTTGTCACCGAATATGCCAAGGTATATGACCAGATGGAACCCATTATGCGCCGTTCGCCTCTCCGCATGTCGGAGACCAACAGTTACTGGTATAGTGGTCTGAAGGGCGCCAGCAACTCGTTTGCCTCGGCCCTGTGGGGACTGGACTATCTCTACTGGTGGGCCTCACGCGGCTTGGTGGGCATGAACTTCCATACGGGTGATGCCGTGGGTGGCGTCAGTATGCCTGCCTATTATGCCACCTTCGTGACCGAGGGTGATCATTTCGATATCCGTCCGTTGAGCTATGCAATGAAAGCTTTCGGCATCGGTGGTTGCGGACAGCTCATGCCGGTGCGCCTGCCCTTGGAGACCAAACAACTTTCGGCCTATGCGAAACGTGATGGCCATGGGTTCCTTTACGTGACGATTGTCAATAAGAAAAACGAGGCGCAGAATATCAACCTCTCCCTGACAGATGATATCAAGACCTTTTTCTCGGCCGACTATATCCTGCTGGAGCAGAAAGATGCTGATATCCTGCAACAGAAAGACATCACTTTAGGTGGTAGTGCTATCCAGCCTGACGGTTCTTGGCAACTGGCTCAATGGAATCGTCTGCAGGTGAAAGACCGTAAGGTCAACCTGACGCTACCAGCATATAGTGCGGCAATCGTTAAGATCAATACTGATGTGTACTATACCGTGAACAGTTCGGTGGAGCCGATGCTACAGGGAAAATACAAACCCACCTGGAGCTCGCTGAAGAAATTCGAGGTGCCCGAGTGGTACAAGAACGCGAAGTTTGGTATCTGGGCCCACTGGGGACCGCAGAGCGTTCCGGAGTATGGCGACTGGTATGCCTACTACATGTACAAACAGGGTTCACGCGAGAACAAATACCACTTGCAGCACTTCGACCATCCCTCGAAGGTGGGGTTCAAAGACCTGGTACACCAGTGGAAGGCGGCTAACTGGAATCCTGAGAAACTGATGAAGTTGTATAAACGTGCCGGAGCACAGTACTTTGTTACCTTAGCCAATCACCATGATAACTTCGACTTGTGGGACAGTCAGTATCATCCGTGGAATGCCATGGAGGAGGGTCCGCACAAGAATATCGTGGCCGGATGGAAGGCTGCGGCGGAGAAGGAAGGACTGCGCTTTGGTGTGAGTATCCACAGTTCACGGGCCTGGAACTGGTTCGACTTCACGGAGAATGCCGATGCTACCGGTGATATGAAGGGTGTGCCGTACGACGGCGTGCTGACAAAAGAAGACGGCAAAGGAAAGTGGTGGGAAGGTAAAGATCCCCGTATCCTGTATGCCCGTGACCATGCCGTCAGAGGCAGCGGATATACTGATCGTGAAGGACACGATGCGGCCATCCCCGACTCGGCCTATATCGAGAACTACTACGACCGTACCTTGGATGTGATCAATAAATACCATCCCGATTTGGTCTATTTCGATGATTCACATCTGCCGCTGTATCCCGTGTCGGATGCCGGACTGAAGATTGCCGCCCATTACTATAACAGTAACGCGAAATGGCATGACGGTAAGCAGGAGGGTGTGATCACCGCCAAGCAACTCACACCTGATGAGCAGGACTGTCTGATATGGGATGTGGAGCGTGGCGCGCTGGATCATCTGCATAAAAACTACTGGCAGACATGTACTTGCTTAGGTTCTTGGCACTACGACCGTACCCGTTATACGAAAAATACCTACAAGACGGCCTTGCGCGTGATCCGCATGCTGTCGGATATCGTCAGCAAGAACGGCAATCTGCTGTTGAGCGTTCCCGTGCGTGCCGATGGAACGATCGATGAGCGGGAGGAGGCTATCCTGGATAGTGTGGCCGACTGGATGGCTGTTAATAAGGAGTGTATCTATGATACCCGTCCGTGGAAGGTATATGGCGAAGGACCAGACGTAGAACTTGATAAACCGATGACCAACGGTGGTTTCAATGAGGGTAAGGGTATCTATTCTCCGCGTGATATGCGATTCACTCAGAAGGGAAAGGTGGTCTATGTCATCGTTTTGCAGCGACCGGATGATAATAAGGTTAATGTAGTATCTATGGCTGGCATGCAGAAGCAGATCAAGAAAGTGGAAGTGCTCGGCAAGGGTAAGACCGCTTACCGTTGTGACGCACAAGGAATGCACCTCACCTTGCCTGCCGGTAATCATCCCATCCCAGTCATTAAGGTGACGATGAGATAATAATTAATTATTTTTTTGTATCTTTGCAAACAGAAATATCATATCATATGAAGATCAACATGACCGATTGGATCCGAGAGACGATCCAGAAGAAAACAGTGGATGCCATACCTATTATGACGCATCCGGGAATTGAGATGAATGGACGGACAGTGAAAGAGGCTGTCAGTCAGGGTATTGTCCACTATGACGCCGTGATGAAGTTGTGTGAGCAATATAACAGTGCTGCTGCCGCTACCATCATGGACTTGACGACAGAGGCAGAAGCCTTTGGTGCGGAGATCGTATTCTCTGATATCGCCGTGCCGGCAGTGGTTGGAAGGTTGTTGAAGAATGCCGAGGATATCCACCGTTTGGAAGTTCCCTCTCTGAATGCCGGACGTATTCCGGAATACCTGAAGGCTAACCTGATGCTGGCGCGTGCCATCGATGACCGTCCTGTATTGGCAGGATGTATCGGACCGTTCTCCTTGGCCGGTCGTCTGTACGACATGTCAGATATCATGGTGCTGATCTACGAGGATCCCGATGCCGCCCACGAACTGTTGAGCAAGTGTACGCAGTTTATCCTGAAATACTGCATGGCCATCAAGGAGACGGGAGTAAATGGCGTGGTGATGGCAGAACCGGCTGCCGGTCTGATGTCGGATGCTGACTGTATGACCTTCTCTTCGCTGTACGTGAGATATATCGTTCAGCAGGTGCAGGATGATCATTTCTCTGTGGTGTTGCACAACTGTGGTAATACCGGTCATTGCACGCATGCGATGGTGGCTACTGAGTCGGCGATGTATCACTTCGGTAATAAGTGTTCGATGTGCGAGGTTATCAAGGATGTGCCTGCCACCGCTATTGCCATGGGTAATATCGACCCGGTATCGATGTTCAAGGATGCCACTCCTGAGCAGATGAAAGAGGTGACCCTCGGACTGCTCGAACGGATGCGCGACTATCCTAACTTCGTGCTGTCCAGCGGTTGTGACACCCCGCCACATACACCGAAGGAGAATATCGACGCCTTCTTTGAGGCATTGGATGAGTTTAACCAAAAGAACGCATAGTCTTTGAATAGGGTAGAACTTACATATGATGAACTGGCCATCACCCCGTCGGAGTTGTATGAACAGATGGGGTATGGACAGTCTATCCCTGATGAGGCCACCCTGCAGGAGATAGATAAGGTGCTGCAGGAGGTGAAATCCTTCTTAAAACCCTCCTTCTGCTATTTCGTGAAATACGGAGCGTTGGATCTGGAGCAGTACACACTCACGATAGAAGACACTACCTTATCTGTTGGGAAGATCATCGCCCGACAGCTGCGGGGTGCTGAGGCTTACGCCTTCTTCGTCTGCACGGCTGGTATGGATTTCGAAGACTACCAACGAGAGTTAATGCGGAAAGGGGATATGGTAAGGGTCTTTATCGCTGATGCCTTGGGTAGTGTGATTGCCGAGAAGGCGGCCGATAGGATGGAGGAGTCGTTGCAGATGAATATCGATAAGTTGGGATGGAAACATACGAATCGTTTCAGTCCGGGCTACTGCAGTTGGCATGTGTCGCAACAGCAGTTGTTGTTCCCCCTCTTCGGAACCTCGGAGCCTTGTGGTGTCCACCTCAGCGACAGCAGTCTGATGACACCCATCAAGTCGGTCAGTGGCGTCATCGGAGTAGGGCCCAACGTAAGGCATCTCGACTACACCTGCGGACTCTGTGATTTCGACAAGTGTTTTAAAAAACGTCGTTAGTTCTTTACTTCTCTCTGTATCGCCAGAGAGAAGTAATCAAGAGAGAGCTCGTTGCACGCTTCGGGCTAGATAAAATGTCGGTTCTTCACACTGTGCTGCGGGACTCGCTTCGCTCAAACA